>DATAHE010000169.1:0-12476 GCA_036263355.1 Steroidobacteraceae bacterium
ACCAATGGCTTCTTGCTGGCGATGACGACCTCGAACAGCGATTGAGCCCATGCATCCCTGCCAAGCCCAGGACCAATCGCAATGACATCGGCATGATCGATCATCTGAATCAAATCGTCAGGTGTTTGCACTCCAACGCAAATCAACTCGGGCCTTCCTGCAGCAAGCGCTGCGATATATTCAGCACGAGTAGCAACGGTAACGAGCCCTGCCCCGACCCGCAAGCATGCTTCACCTGACAAGCGCACCGCACCCGGCATGCCACTACCGCTGCCAACAATTAACACACGACCTTGCTGACCTTTGTGGGTAGTGCGCGATCTTCGTGGTAGCGCATGTTGTACCGTCTGACTGTCGAGTCGCTGTGCGACATGGTCAATACGATTTGAAACTGCAAGCGGAATATCCAGATCATCAAACAATAGATGACCAATGTGATTAGGCCCTTCACCTAGATAGAAACCCTGCTTCAGGCCAACAAAGGTAATGGTGCGATGTGCTTCAACGGCTGCGCCCATTACGGCGCCCGTGTCAGCATTCAATCCACTGGGCACATCCAGTGCAAGCACAGGTTTACCGCTGTCGTTGATTTCCTGAATCTGCAGTTGTAACGCGTCACTTAATGGTCGTGACAGTCCTGTGCCAAAAATGGCATCAACAATGACTTCCGTCTGGGCAAGAAGATCAATACTCCATGGATGAGTGGCACCACCAGCCGATGCAAAGCCTTGCCACGCCTGCAGGGCGGCACCTTGTAGTTCTGCTGGATCGCCTATTGCGATGACCTTGACATCCATGCGCGCTGCACGCGCCAGACTAGCAACAACATAGCCATCACCTGCGTTATTTCCAAAGCCACAGATGACCACAATGCGTGTTGCCATTGGCCAGCCGGCACGCAACGCAGAAAATGCCGCCTCGCCCGCACGTTGCATCAAGGCATATGCGGAAATATCCAGTGCCTGCATCGCGGCGGTATCCAGCTCGCGCACCTGGGCAACACTGTGAATATTGATGGGAAGTGCGGACATGGCTGTATTATACGGATACCCAGCACCTTCGCATGCACGCATTTTCGCCTATCACCGCTGGCAGTTCATCCTTACATGCTCGACCTCAATACCGATCAGCTGCAGATACTCGCCAGCGACATTAAACGCTGGGGGCTGGAACTTGGCTTTCAGCAAATCGGTATCAGTAATATTGATCTTGGTGACGATGAACAACATCTGTCGCGATGGCTAAACAATCAATTCCATGGCGACATGGACTACATGCAGCGTCACGGAACGAAGCGTTCGCATCCTGAGGAATTAGTACCGGGTACATTGCGAGTCATCTCTGCGCGCATGGATTACTGGCCGCAAGAAAGTCACGACGCCAAGGCGGCATTGGCCGATGAGTCGAAAGGCTATGTTGCCCGTTATGCACTGGGCCGCGATTATCACAAGGTATTGAGAAACAAATTAGCTACGCTGGGCGAGCGTATTAATTCCATCGTTGACACACATCAGTACAGGGTCTTTGTAGATAGTGGCCCAGTACTGGAAAAAGCCTTGGCTCGCAATGCAGGTTTGGGCTGGATAGGCAAACACACCAACTTGATTAATCGCAATGAAGGCTCGTGGTTTTTTCTCGGTGAGCTGCTGACAAACCTGCCTTTGCCCATTGATGAGGCAGCCACTAATCATTGCGGAACTTGCACAGCGTGTATTGATGTCTGCCCAACAAAGGCCATCATTGCGCCTTACACACTGGATGCGCGTCGCTGCATTTCATACCTGACTATTGAGTTACGCACATCGATACCCGAAGAGTTTCGCGATGCGATTGGTAATCGCATTTATGGTTGCGACGACTGCCAGCTCTTTTGTCCCTGGAACAAGTTTGCGAAAGCGAGTGAAGAAAGTGACTTTACACCACGTCATCGACTGGATAACAGTTCGTTGATTGAGCTGTTCGCATGGACTGAAGAGGAATTTCTGAAACGCACTGAAGGCAGCGCGATTCGTCGCATCGGCTATGAATGCTGGCTACGAAATATCGCCATTGCATTGGGCAACACACCACACAATGATGAAGCCATTGCAGCACTTAACGGCAAGGCCAATCATCAATCGGATATGGTGAGAGAGCATGTGCAGTGGGCGTTAAATAAACAGCGACAGCGCATTACTTAGAAAGATTCAGTCATCTCTGCTTCCGTCGTGACCAGGAAGTATCTCGCGATAGGCCGCAGGATAGATGATAGATAGAAACATCAAATGAAATTATCTGCGCGCCCGATCACGTCACTGACATCGCCACGATGAACAGGACAATTAATCAGAGGCTCCTTTGTTGGATTGATTAGTGCAATCCAACAACGACCCAACTATCGGGACGCACATCACGTAGTAGCTTCGAAACTAATTAAAGCGCGTCGTAACCGAACTGCCGCAATGCGGCTTCGCTGTCCGACCAGTTTTCTTTTACCTTGACCCACAACTCCAGATGCACCGGTTTACCCAGCAATCTGGTTAGTTCAAGACGCGCAGCACGACCCACGGTCTTCAATCCCTCGCCACGTTCACCAATAATGATGGCCTTCTGACCCGTTCGTTCAATCCAGATAACCGCATTGATGATGAGCTTGCCACTCTCATCATCAAACTCAAATCGCTCTATTTCGACCGTCAATCCGTAGGGCAACTCCTGCCGTAATCGCCAGGTTAATTTTTCACGAATGATTTCTGCAGCCTGGAACTGTTCGCTACGATCAGTCACCTGATCTTGCGGGAAGTGCGCAGGTGATTCCGGAAGATGCTTCGCGATCAATTCAGGCAGCTGATCGAGGTTAACGCGCTTAACACCGGAAATAGGCACCACACCAATGAAGTCGGCTTTCTTGGTTACTTCCGACATGAAAGGCAGCAATCGGGACTTGGGATGCACCCGATCCACTTTGTTAACCAATAGAATCAGCGGATGGCCGGTTTGCTTGATGCTTTCGAGCACGTGCTGATCTTCATCGGTCCACGTCAATGCTTCCACCACAAAAACAATGACATCTGCATCAGCCAACGATGCTTGCGCGGAACGATTCATATAACGATTCATTACGCGACGCTGCGTGATGTGAATGCCGGGCGTATCAACGAAAATGATTTGATACTCCGGACGCGTCATGATGCCGAGAATGCGATGACGTGTCGTCTGCGGCTTCGGTGACACAATGCTGACTTTGCGTTTCAGCAAGGCGTTTAACAAAGTCGACTTGCCCACATTAGGTCGTCCGACAATGGCGGCGAAACCACAACGATGATTATCGGCGGCTTCGGGTACGTCGTTGGATGGATGTTCGGTATCAGTCATGGAGAAAAATATAAAGAGATATGAATAGAATACGGTGAAGCTTGCTATCGCGTTGCTTTCCAGTCCGGTGGCAGTTGTTCCAGCGCGGATTTCGCTGCTTCCTGCTCCGCGCTACGTCGGCTACTTCCTTCACCATAAGTTCTGATCGAAAGGCTGGCGATGCCGCAAAACACTCGGAAATGTTGCGTATGAGGTTCACCCGTTATTGCTTCCACGGCGTACTCGGGTAACGGCATGGAACGTGATTGCAATACTTCCTGCAATCGAGTCTTTGGGTCTTTCAGCTGCGCCGCATTGGGCAAGCTATGAAGACGCGAAGCAAATATTTTTTCAATAACTGCAGCAGCGGCGGCAAAGCCCCCGTCTAGATAGACCGCACCGAATAATGCTTCCAGCGCATCAGCCAGAATTGATTTACGACGAAATCCGCCGGACTTCAACTCGCCTGTACCCAGTTGCATGCGGTCACCGAGATTAAATTCGGCAGCAATAGTGGCAAGTGACTCACCACTGACCAGCGTCGCGCGATAGCGAGAAAGCTCGCCCTCGGGCGCGTGGGGAAAATGTCGATAAAGCAGATCCGCAGTGACGCAGCTCAACACAGCGTCACCAAGGAACTCGAGCCTTTCATTATGCTGGCCCCCAACGCTGCGATGAGTGAGCGCCGATTCAAAAATTCGCGCGTCACGGCATTGATAGCCGAAGACATCCAACAGCCACTGATTAAGCGTTTTCAATTTTCACTCATCGTGGCACTCAAGTAATCAAACTCCGCCGGCACCGGAACCGACATTCACTGTTTTATCAAATTCAATGACCCAGAAAATATTCGCAACAAAGGATGTTCGTCCCTCGTAGGCGGCGTGCATTGTATATCCAGAACCCGTTTTCTTGATCTCAATGTCTTTGACTTCAATTGATTTGATGTCTTCAATTTCCCAACGTCTATCCAAAGCCTTACGCAGCTGGGGGATATCCGCACCAGGCTCTTCTTTTGCAACAGACTCCAGAGAACGTGCCACAGAGTAATACTCAAAATACAGCGGCCATAAGCGTATAACTGAATAAAGTCCCAATGCCAGAATTGCCCCGATTACCAGCATGCCGAGCATGGTGGCACCGCGTTGCTTTGCCGGAAGTTCTATGCTTTTCATCGTGATCTCCGCTTTGATTGCCCGCAGTCTAGACTAGAAACACAGCCGGGCAATATCGCGGTTGGATCATTTTGAGACGAGGTGCTGGTTTTATAGTCAATCTGGCTAGTGTATCCGTGTACCGATACGACTGAACTTCGGCATGTTTAACCAGGGTACGTAGTTAAACCAGATCACCTGTGCTCTGCCAACGAGATTTTCGTCGGGAACGTAGCCCACTTCGGGGAAACGTCCATCCTGACTGTTGTCGCGATTGTCACCCATGAACAGGTAATGGCCAGCGGGTACTACGCCATCAAAATCACGTGGCATTCCCCGACTGGGAAGGAACATCACCAGATGCTTCACTGTTCCCAGATCTTCGGTCGCAAGCGGTTCGCTGAAGTAACGCCCGCCAGTAAAGGTACCCGCAGGTTCCTGCGGCATAGGCGTACCATTAATAACTAGTTGATCATTTACTACCTGAATGTGATCGCCCGGCAAACCAATCAGTCGCTTGATGTAGTTGACGGATGGATTGCGCGGCAGTCTGAATACAATCACATCGCCTCGCTGCGGCTTGCCAGTTTCGATAATGGTTTTGTTGACGATAGGCAGGCGAATGCCATAGGAGTATTTGCTGACAAAAATAAAATCGCCAGCTTGCAGGCCTGGCATCATTGAATCTGACGGAATACGGAAAGGTTCAAACAAAAAGGACCGCAGCAGAAAAACGATTAGTAATACTGGAAAAAAAGAACGCGCGTACTCAACAACGATGGGCTCATGTGTTGATGCAGCACTGCCAGCGGGATCAAGTCCTTGTCGACGTATGCGAGCAGGTCGGTACATCTGACTGTCAATCAGCCAGATGATTCCACTAATCGCACACAACAGAAACAGCCAGAACGAAAAATCAACAGTCATGTTCAATCCTCAACGCAGTTCTGAATGACTGCGCTCAGCTTTTATCTTTACCAATTTGCAATACGGCCAGAAACGCTTCCTGCGGAATCTCCACTGATCCCACCTGTTTCATGCGCTTCTTGCCTTCTTTCTGCTTCTCCAGCAGTTTTCGTTTGCGCGAGATATCGCCGCCATAACACTTTGCGATCACGTTCTTGCGCAAGGCTTTGACAGTAGCGCGGGCGACGACGTGTGCACCTATTGCAGCTTGCACGGCAACTTCGAACATCTGTCGCGGAATCAGTTCCTGCATCTTGTCTACGAGCTCTCGTCCACGCTGATAAGCCGCATCACGATGCACGATAATGGAAAGCGCATCAACCTTGTCACCGTTAATCAGGATATCCAGCTTTACCAACGGTGCTGATTCGAAGTGACTGAATTCGTAGTCGAAAGAAGCATAACCGCGGCTGACAGACTTCAGTCTGTCAAAGAAATCCAGCACCACATCGGCCATGGGTAATTCGTATTGCAACGACACCTGATTGCCGAGATATAGCATCTTTTTCTGACGGCCACGTTTGTCATTACACAGCTTTAACACCGCGCCGACGTGTTCAGGGGGAACGAGAATGTTAGCGGTGATAATTGGTTCGCGCAGATCAGCGATATCATTGCTCGGTGGCAGCTTCGCAGGATTATCAACGTTAGTAACATCGCCATTGGTCAGCTGGATTTCGTACACCACGGTTGGTGCACTGGTGACCAGATCCAGATTGTATTCACGCTCCAGACGTTCCTGCACAATATCCATGTGCAACAAGCCAAGAAAACCGCAGCGGAACCCGAAGCCCAACGCGGTAGATACCTCCGGTTCGTAATGCAGCGCCGAGTCGTTCAACTTTAACTTTGACAACGCATCGCGAAATGATTCGTAGTCGTCCGAACGGACCGTAAACAATCCTGCAAACACGCGCGGCTGAATTTGCTTGAATCCAGCGAGCGGTTCGGAGCACAGGCGCGATTCCAGGGTGATGGTGTCACCGACAGGTGCGCCATTGATTTCCTTGATGCCGGCAATCACAAATCCCACTTCGCCCGTAGCCAGTTCATTACAGCCCAATGACTTCGGTGTGAATTTCCCTAGTTTATCCACCTGATGCCAACGCCCCGTGGACCATACGCGGATCTTGTCACCCACCTTCAGAGAGCCATTCATCACACGCACCAGCGACACCACACCAACATAATTATCAAACCAAGAGTCGATGATGAGCGCCTGCAAAGGGCCATCAGGCTCGCCCTCAGGTGCTGGAATACGCTTGAGCAGCTCCTCAAGTAGATCTGGAACACCCTCGCCGGTCTTCGCGCTGACACGCACGGCATCCTCGGCTTCAATACCGATAATTTCTTCAATCTCCTTAATCACGCGCGCTGGATCTGCGGATGGCAAGTCGATCTTGTTGATCACCGGCACGACTTCCAATCCCTGCTCCAGTGCCGTGTAGCAATTCGCAACGCTCTGTGCTTCCACACCTTGGGCGGCATCGACGACGAGCAGTGCGCCATCACAGGCAGCCAGTGAACGGGAGACTTCGTATGAGAAATCCACATGCCCTGGCGTATCGATCATGTTGAGCTGGTAGATCTGTCCATCCTTTGCCTTGTACTTCAACGTAACGCTTTGCGCCTTGATGGTGATACCGCGCTCGCGCTCCAAGTCCATGGAGTCCAGCACCTGATTCTCCATTTCGCGCGCGTCGAGACCGCCACACAATTGGATAAAACGGTCCGCCAGCGTGGACTTGCCATGATCAACATGGGCAATAATGGAAAAGTTGCGGATCAGTTTCATCGGGCAGTTTATCGAAACGGGGTCGAAGGCCTTGGGTCAAAGGTCGCGGATTATAGCGGGGGGAGAGCTTCGCGAAAGAACAATTGCAGTGCGAATTGCAGTGAATGGACGCCGCCAGACACTTTTTTGCTATCAGATGTCGCTGAGGTACGGTTTTACGCGCTCAGCATCGAGCCGGTAATCACAGACAAATTCCCCATCAATCAACAGAACCGGGATGCGGCGACCATATCTACGTTCGAGTTCCGGGTCGTCACTGATGTCAACAAGCTGAATTCGCGCCGCAATTGACTCGCCTGCCAGTGCAATCAACTCAAGCAACATAGCGTCGCACAGGCTGCAGTCCGGACGCGACAGCACCTGCCATTGATGCATTGTAGCCATTGCGGATACGAGGTGAGTTATTTGGCCGAGGCGTTGGCCGAGACAGAGATGCTGCTGCCGTTCGCGCCATCACGCATGAGCGATCCGACAATTGACTTGACCGTCAATGGCGGAACCTCACCCACAGCGGTGACTTGATAGCCTGAGTTATCAGAATGGAATGCGAACACGGAGCCAACACGCTGCAAACCTGAACCCTGGTTGTCTTTGCCATTGGCAGGTTCGATAAATACGGACACGGTAGCCAGACCATCGGAGTACACCATATGGCGCACCGGTGACTTTGACCCCGCCATTGACTGCAAGCGCGTAACTTTCAGTTTGAAGCCCGGTGGCAAATTGGTAACGCGCCAGCCGATAGAGTCCGGAGAAATAAAATGGCGACGTGCCTCCTGACGCAACTGGCTATAGCCAGAAGTATTGATGCTGGTCTGCAGATCAGCATCGGGAATACTGTCCTTGACGGCAAGTTCAGCGAAGGCAACCTGCTCCACAATCTTTCCATGATGATTGAACAGCTGTGACTTGAGCGGCATAGCTGTTTCCATGTCCAACCACAAACGATAGCCATAGCGGAATTCGTCGCGCGGCTGCACATTCACCAATATTGCACGCTTGCCCAGCACCATCGTTTCCTGACCCATCGTGATGTCGTAATAGTTTTCCAGACCGGCGCGATACTCGGGAATCAGGGTCAAAAGGCCATCATTGTCGATACGATCTTCAACAACCACCGTGCGCGTGTCCGGCATGTAGTACGTGGTCTTGGTATTGGTACGAATGTATTCGCGACCACTGCCATCCAGAGATACCAGTCGTTCAGTGATACCACCTTTCACATTGCGATGGACGATACGCAGCGTCTCTGACTGCGTATCACTCGAATGAATGAAGCGACCATCGTAATTGCGCTCTGTCAGCGAAGCCGACATACGTACCAGCCAGTTGCGGGCATCACTCTCGGCGTGCGCGACCGATGCAATCAACGAAAATACGATGGCACCGACCAGCCTCAACATCATTTGCCGGTCCCTGTGGCAGCTGTGTCTACCGTCTCTTCCACTGCCTCAGTCTGCTGATCGCCGGTAACCAAGCCAGTCATCGTATTACGTCGTCCCAATGGTGAGGTGAACTCACTATGCGCCACCACATAGTTGGTAAGCCGTGCAGCGGAAATTGGCACACTGGGTGTGGTGGTTGCAACCGGCACCACATAGCTATCAGCAGGAGCACTGGACAATTGATTGCTGCTGTCATTCATCGCGACTTCTGAATCAGCACCACCGTTAACAGGGCTTTGCATGCCGTAAAAAGCTACCATCGCAATCGCAGCAACACTGGCGGCAAGGCTCATTCCCAGGGCAGTCTTCGCCCAGCTGGCTTTGGCCTTAAACGGCTTCACGACAACAGCTGTATCACCTTGAGGTTCGTTGTACTGCTCAAGCGCCGCAGCAACTCGGCTGGACAAATTGCGCGATACGGGTGTCTGCTTCGGAGAACGCAGCGCTTCGCCAATCAACAGATAACGATTTAATGACTGCTGCAACCCCGAATCACGGGACAAGCGGCGCGCCAACAACTGGGTTTCGTCCTGAGGCAACTCGTTGTCCACGAACGCGGACAACTGGGACTGCACATTTTCATTCGGCTCTGTCATAGGCTGCATGCTCTCAACAATACGGTTCAATAATCAATAAAACGCACTTGGCGAATTAGCCTGGAGTTTGCCCCGCATCTATTACCGCGGATAACCAACACCACCTGCAAAACGCGCATCAATCAATATCAATAAAACCTGACATCAACACAATCCTTCACTCATCCAGCAACGGACGCAATTTGTTGTCAATTGCTTCGCGTGCGCGAAAGATTCGTGAGCGTACGGTGCCCACGGGGCACTCCATTACCTCTGCGATCTCCTCATACGACAAACCATCCAGTTCGCGCAGCATGATCGCCTCGCGCAAATCATCAGGCAGCGACCGCATGGCCTCCTGAACGGTTTGCCTAATCTCGTCGGTCAGCAACATCCGTTCTGGTGTATCGCCGTGTTTCAGCAATACCTGTCCTGTGTAATCATCCGGGTCCTGCAGATCCAGATCGTAATCCACAAGCCGTTTGCGTCCCGACATCAGCGAGTTCTTTGCGGTGTTGATGGCAATTCGATACAACCACGTATAGAAAGCGCTTTCACCACGAAACGACGGTAATGCCCGATAAGCTTTGATGAAAGCTTCCTGCGCAATGTCCTCGGCCTCAGCCTGATCGCGCACGTACCGCATCACCAACTTCATGACTTTGTGCTGATACTTCAGCACCAGTACGTTGAAGGCATTCCGGTCACCGCGCTGGACTAGTTCAACCAGCTTGGTGTCGCTGTCCTCATTACTCATTGGGCACCACCCGGTCGGCAGACCGGCGTCAAAGCGCCAATTGCAATGAGCAAGGTGGTAGACATTGAAGTCCTGATAAAGTTCTTGTTACAGGGTTCTGATAGGTAAAAGTAACAAAAAATCCGTGGTGAGTTCGTACTATTGAACAAAGGTCACATTTTCGTCACAGAACTTACTGCAATTGTCCTTTTGAACTGACATCAGGGCAACCCTGGAGACGCAGGCGAGCTTGCCAGCGCCGCCACTCGGCCATCGGCATCTCGCCGTAAATAATCATCGACACCGCCGAGTCGTCGATGCATTTCCATCGCAACACCATCAAAAACGGACTTACGAACGATGAAGGCTGTAGCATCCACGTTGGCATTTGCGCATCCAAAGAACGCACTAGCGTCCAGTCACCGGATTGCTGCCATACGACTCGGGAAATACGCCTGCTTCCCCACCAGCCAATTCGCGCCAGTCCGAGGGACAGCAGTCCGACACTAGCGACATTTAACAAAACTCTGACTGTGATGGAAATATCCGGAATGAGCCACGGCACGCCGACACAAATGAGGTACTGAATAATCGTTAGCAGGAGACGCCGCACCGACCAGCGGGGCTCAAACGCGAGTACGGGCGAGTTGCTGAATGATGTCGACAATGGCTGGGTCCTGGGGTTTGGCGCCGCCAGTGAGATAAGAAAGAATCACCGGGTCCTGCATGTCGAGCAAGGCAACAAACGCAAGCTGTCGCTCAGAACTTGACTTGGCAAAGAACTGATCGAAATAACTCATCAGCAATACGTCCAGTTCGCGCAATCCGCGACGACAACGCCACCGCACCTGCGCCAGATACACTTCTTGTTGTTGTGCTTGAGACATCGTGCCCATGGTTTTTATAGCTGCTCCCTAGTGCTGGCGTTCTGCAATCTTCTTTTTGATTTCAGCAATGGCGCGCGCCGGATTCAAATCCTTCGGGCACGCCTCAACACAATTCATGATGGTGTGGCAACGATACAACCGGAACGGATCTTCCAGTGCATCGAGGCGTTCGCCTGTTGCTTCATCGCGAGTATCAATGATCCAGCGATAAGCGGCGAGCAATGCCGCGGGTCCAAGGTAGCGATCACCGTTCCACCAGTAACTTGGGCACGACGTAGAACAGCATGCGCATAAGATACACGCGGACGGGCGATCAATCTTTTCCTGATCTTCCTTGGATTGCAGCCGCTCGGAATCTGGCGGCGCTGGCGTGCGCGTTTGTAGCCAGGGCTTCACCGAAGCGTATTGCGCATAGAAATTGGTGAGGTCGGGAACCAAGTCTTTCACCACCGGCATGTGTGGCAATGGATAAATTTTTACGCTGCCCTTGATGTCCGATGTCGCCTTGATACAGGCGAGCGTGTTGACTCCATCAATATTCATCGCGCATGAGCCACAAATGCCTTCGCGACAGGAACGACGGAACGTCAACGTCGGATCGATTTCATTTTTTATTTTGATCAATGCATCCAGCACCATGGGACCGCAACGGCCCACGTCAACCTCATACGTATCAACGCGCGGTTTGTCTTTCGACTCTGGATCAAAGCGGTAAATACGGAAAGTGCGCACGTCCTTCGCCTCAACCGGTGCCTTATACACCTGGCCAGCAGGGTTAACTTGCGAGTTTTCTGGTAATCGAAACTGGGCCATTGAAGCTACCTTTGAAAAATCCTGATCAGTAAGTGCGCGCTTTCGGCGGCACTACTTCGACATCATTCGTCAGGGTATACATATGCACCGGGCGAGTATCGAGCGCAACGTTGTACTGCGCATCCACCCACGAGAGTGTGTGCTTCATCCAGTTTTGGTCATCGCGGTTTGGAAAATCTTCGCGCGCATGCGCGCCACGACTTTCCTTGCGATTCAATGCCGAATTGATGGTGGCCGTCGCCTGTCCCAGCAAGTTGTCCAGTTCAAGTGTTTCAACCAGGTCGGTATTCCATACCAGGCCGCGATCAGTCACGCTGACATCACCGAATGAACGGATAACTTCATTGAGTTTATCCACGCCCTGATGCAAAGACTCACCAGTGCGGAACACGGCCGCATGGTTCTGCATCACGCGTTGCATGTTCAATCGCACATCGGCGGTACGTGCTGAACCTTTCGCGTTACGGAAATGGTCAACGCGGCTAATCGCAAAATCACCTGCGTCACTGGCTAACGGCTTGTGACGCGTACCGGGCTTGACGATCTCTGCGCAATGACGAGCTGCTTCGCGACCGAAGATCACCAGATCCAGCAACGAATTGGATCCTAAGCGATTGGCGCCGTGCACGGATACACATGCCGCTTCACCCACCGCCATCAAGCCGGGAACGACTGAATCAGGACTGCCGTTGCGTGTTGTCACCACTTCGCCATGAATGTTGGTCGGAATGCCGCCCATGTTGTAGTGCACGGTGGGCAGTACAGGAATGGG
>DATAHE010000170.1:0-4604 GCA_036263355.1 Steroidobacteraceae bacterium
GATCAGAGCTTGTACATTGCCATTGCTTCTGCCATTCCGGAATTCAATGCTGAGTCTATTGATGGCATGAATATCCGTCTGATATTCAAGGAACGCGATGCTGCGAAAACTGAGCATATTGTCGATCGATTTAATCAGGTAAAGGATAACTGGGGATTTCTGGTCGAGGAGCACACGTCAACTAAGCGCGAAGCACTTTATCGACGAGTGCTTGCCGATATCACTGACCTGCTCGCGGTTGATCCCGACAATGTGCAGGCAAGAATCTATTGGCAGGACATCAGTTACTACAATCAATCCATGCCAGCGGTTGAAATAAACAAACGACCGGATAACGTCCCGGAGTGGGCATTCACACAGCTGGAAGACCTGAAGTTATCACAACAGTTTGTTAACTGGTGGATTGATCACCGGCAAGATGAGTTTGGCGACTTTGGTGGCGGCATTTCCGACGACACCGATCTTACTCAGATGTGGCCGGGTCTTGCTTTAATGGGCGTTGATACGGACAAAATCAATCGTTCACTACGAGCGTTGTCGGATGCGGTTTATAAGAATGGCATGATCGTGAACGGACTCAGTTACATCAACACGGACGAACTGCACGTGTATGAAGAAGGGTTGAACAGTGATGCCGAAAGACTGTACCTGAACTGGGGCGAGCCCAAAACACTTGAACGAATGATGGCTACGGTTAATGCATTGCAGAACGTCATTCAAGTCAATCCTGCGGGGCACATGCACTTTGCGTCTAATTGGTACGGTGGCAGAAAGGTTTATCGGGAAGGACCGTGGCAATGGCAGAAGCCTTATTCATTTACTGTGTTACACACACCGATACTATTGGGCATTTACAATGCGAATCCGACAGCGCAGAAATTGGTTACAGGTGTCATTGACGGGTTGCTTGCACACGCCAAGCAGGACAGCAACGGTAATTGGCAAATCCCTAATGAGATCAATTGGCAGACCGATGCAGAGCGAGCTGGAGATGGTGGTGGTGTGGTAACACCCTTGCAAGGTGCGTGGGCCGCATATCGCTTTACGGACAACAAAGACTATCTGCGACAACTGTATGGCATGTTGGCAACACGTGACGCCAGCGTGCTGGGTGAGGTCAATGAAAATGCCATCGACGTGTTGGGATTGCGCGAGCAAGTTGGCAAACGTTTGTTAGACAAGGCTTCGCGCGGCGGTAATACTTTCGATAGCTATGCTGCCTGGCATCTTAGCGGTGACAAGAAGTGGCTAACGGCTGTGCATGAAAAGGAAATTCGCGAAAAGGCGCAACGTATGTATATGTATACCGAAGGTCATCGCTGGAGCGATCGCGTCGAATCGCCCACAGAGATATTGCAACGCGAACGTCTTGGTGGCGTCGCGCTGGCGCGCAACTACACGTATCCAGGCAATGTCGTGAGCTGGAAGTTCAATCAGCCAGATGCGGGTACTCAAGTTGCCATTCTGGTCAAAGATGTTTCAAGAGATCATTTCAAAGTTATTGCCTACAACACGACGTCAATCCCGCAGCAAGCAGCGATGACAACATGGAATGTCATTTCGGGCGCGTGGCACATGAAGTACGGCAGCGATGTCGAGGGCAACGATCAGTTGGGCGGTGATATTTCCGATAGCATCATCGAACTGGGACGCAGCGTTGCAACAAAGGTTGAGTTCGCCCCCAATACCACGACCATCATGGATTTCATACTTGAAAAGGCCGATGCCATTCAGCCTGAACATCGCAGCGACTTGGGCATCGGTACTGATGACGTGCGTTTGTCTGGCAACAAGATCATGTTGACCGTACATAGTCTCGGTGCTGCTAACACGGGTAAAGCGACGGCTGTTCTTCGCGACGATGCCGGTCATGTATATGCCTCTGCTCTGGTTCCGGCAATGCCTGCACCAGTTGACTTAAAACCCAAGGTGGCGACAGTGGTGCTTGCATTGCCTGGTAAAGTTCGTCGCGAAGCATTATCCATTAGCCTGCAGCAGAACGAGCCGACGCAAGAAGTTACGTTAATGAATAATCATATCCGACTCGCAGATGTTATTGTGAATAGCGCAAGCAGATAACGTTGTCTGCTCTATATCTGGTCAAGTAAGAAAGTCCGCAATCATGGGGAAGAAGATGAAAACAGACATTATTCTGAAGATGTGTGGTTTGTTAATGCTGGGGTTGTCACTCGAAGCCGAAGCATTAACGGTAAAGACGAATGACTACGGCACCACTCATGATGGCATCAAGGTACATCAATATGTTCTTACGAACGATCACGGCATGACCGTTAAAGTGCTTGACTATGGCGGCACCATTACCGATATCAGCGTGCCTGACAAGAAAGGTGTGATGACCAATATCATGCTGGAACTGCCGGACGTGGCGGCCTATGAAGCCAGGCCAAACTTCTCTACCCTGGTGGGTCGCTTTGCCAATCGTATTGGCGATGGTGGATTTACTCTAGACGGCAAGTTCTATCCATTGCCTTCGACTTCTAATAACAATATTACCTTGCACGGTGGGCCAGAGGGTTTCTTCAAAAAGATGTGGCAGGGCGCGTCATTCTCCAACAAGGATGAGTGTGGGGTTCGCATGTCATATGTCAGCCCCGACGGTGAAAGCGGCTTTCCAGGTGAATTGAATACCACAGCAACGTTCTCTCTTAATAACAAGAATGAGTTGATGATTCAGTATCAGGCGACGACATCGAAGCCAACCATAGTCAATTTTACTCATCATATGTTTATCAATCTCAATGGCTGGGGAAGCATTGCGGATCACCTGATACGTATCAATGCGAGTCATTACCTGCCTATCAGCGAGAAGGTGGTGACCGGCGAGATTGCAGCAGTTGAAGGAACGCCATTTGATTTACGTCAACTGACACCCATATCTAAAGGACTCAATACCAAGGACTCGCAAATTGATGCCGGCCTGGGTTTTGATCACAACTTTGTTATAGATCAGAAACAAACTGGCGCTTTAACCGAAGCGACGCAGCTGTACTCAAAAGATTCTGGCATTCAGATGACGATACTGACCACGGAGCCGGGCATTCAGTTCTACACGGGCAACTTCTTTAACGGCAAGGTAAAGGACAAGAGCGGACGTCCCATCGAAAAGCGGTTCGCGTTAGCGCTGGAACCGCAGCACTATCCGGATAGCCCCCATCACGACAACTTTCCTTCGACTGTTCTGCGACCCGGCGAAGTGTTCAAGTCCAGAACCATCTATCGCCTTGAAACCGTGCGCGATACCAAGCACTAATCTGGCTCACCGATGAAGCGCAGAGAGTTATTGTTGTATGGTGCAGCGGGATTGATCGCCAACACATTGGCACCAATATCCGCTGCTACTACAAGAGAAGCCGCAACTCCAATGTTGCGCACGAAGCTGGGACATATCGCTGGATATGTTGATCAAGGTGTCAATGTATTCAAAGGGATTCGTTACGGCGCAGATACGGCTCAATATCGTTTTCAGGCACCAAGAGAGGCCTCGAATTGGGATGGTGTATACGAGGCGCTTCAATATGGCGCTGCTGCACCACAGCCCAGTATCAATGAAGCGATCAGTGAAGATTGCCTGTTTCTGAATATCTGGACACCGGGTATTCGGGATAACACCAAGCGTCCCATACTGGTGTATCTGCATGGCGGTGAGTACAGCACTGGCTCGGGTTCCGATCCGCTGTACGATGGCATTAATCTATGTCGACGTGGTGATGTGGTCGTCATCACGTTGAATCATCGCTTGAATGTGTTCGGTCATTTGTATCTCGGCTTTCTCGACGCTAACAAGTATCGTTGTTCCGGCAATGCGGGATTACTCGATATTGTTCTCGCACTTAAATGGATAAAGGAAAACGCGAATGAGATCGGGGGAAATGCAGATAATGTAACCTTGTTTGGACAATCCGGCGGTGGTGCGAAGATTGCCAGTTTAATGGCGATGCAGGAAGCGCATGGACTGTTTCATCGCGCCATGACCATGAGCGGACAGCAGATTACATTGTCAGGTCCGCGTGCCGCGGCCAATCGCACTCAAGCGTATCTAAGTGGACTTAAGCTACAACCCACCGATGTGAAGTCCCTTTTGAGTTTGCCGATGGAGCAAATCATTCAGGCGACTAAAGCGCATGATCCAGCACTCGCGGGTCGCAACATCTACTTCGGTCCAGTGCTGGACGATGTGGTATTGCAGCAGCACCCATTTTATCCAGAAGCGCCCGCGATATCGCGTCACGTACCAATGATCATTGGCAATACTCATGATGAAACGCGTTTCTTCTATGGCAAGGATGATTCTTTGTTCACGTTGTCATGGGACGAGTTACCTCGCAGATTAAGCGAAGCAATGTACGTGGACATCAGTGTCGACAAGGTCATTGCTGCTTACCTAAACCATTATCCTGAGTATTCTGCGTCGGAAGTGTTCTTTGCCGCGTCAACTGCAGGTCGTTCGTGGCGCGGTGCCATTATCGAAGCGGAGTTAAGAGCGCAGCAACGTGCACCGGCTTACGTATATCAACTTAACTTCCCGTCACCGGATGATGATGGTCGCTGGCGTGCCTGTCACACACTGGATATTCCTTTGGTGT
>DATAHE010000171.1:0-2663 GCA_036263355.1 Steroidobacteraceae bacterium
AACATTTCTTTCGAAGTGCGTGCGGGTGAAGTACTCGGCATTGGTGGGCTGATGGGCGCAGGCCGTACTGAATTGATCATGCATCTGTTCGGCGCTTATGGCGAACGTGCCAGTGGCGAGGTGCAACTGAAAGGCAAGCCCATGCCACCTTGCACACCTTCGCAGGCCATTGCCGGTGGCATGATGCTGGTCAGTGAAGATCGCAAACGTTATGGTCTGGTGCTGGATAAGGAGATTGGTTTCAATCAATCGCTCGCTTCGCTATCCAGCTTGAAGAAAGGCATCTTTGTTGATCAGCTGAAAGAGTCCAATCGCAACTGGGATCTGTTCAAGGCCTTACGCATCAAGGCACAGGGACTGGAAACCATTGTCGGCACTTTGTCTGGCGGCAATCAGCAGAAAGTCGTGCTGGCGAAAGCATTGATGACAGAACCCGACGTGATCTTCCTTGACGAGCCGACACGCGGCATCGATGTGGGCGCCAAGCTCGAAGTATATGAACTGATCAATCGTTTAACTGCTGAGGGCAAGGCCGTAGTGCTGGTGTCCAGTGAATTGCCGGAGCTCATGGGTATGAGTGACCGCATCCTGGTACTTAGCTCCGGCAAGATTGGTGGTGAGTTCAGCAGTGCGCAAGCACAACAGCATTTGATTCTTGAAGCAGCGATGGCGCATAGCTAAAGCACTCAAGTTTATTTTTATGGAAGTATCACTGCTGGTACGTCAAAAGAGCCACGCAGTCATTCCCGCGAAGGCGGGAATCCAGTTAAATACTGTGTTTTGATTTGTTTATGACAAGGATTTTTGATTTGGTTGTTTTACTGGATTCCCGCCTTCGCGGGAATGACGGTAAAGCTTTAATAGTAGGTTATCGTAACGATTGCTCGCTGATGAGTGCCCAGTATTTAGTCAGGTAATATCATGACGCAGAAAAATTCAATTCGAAATTACTCCATTGCCATTGGCCTGATTCTGATCTGGTTATTCTTTTCGGCTGTCACCGACAACTTCCTGTCAGCACGCAATCTGTCGATGCTCGCCATCGAACTGGCAGTCACTGCCACGCTGGCACTGGGAATGTTCCTGATTCTGTTGCCTGGCCAGATTGACCTGTCCGTCGGCAGCGGCGTGGGCTTGATCGGCGGTATCGCTGCCGTACTCATCTTCCAGCATCAATGGAATGCCGTCGCTGCCATGCTGGTCGGTGTCGCTGTTGCGGTTGTACTGTGGACATTGATGGGCGCATTGATCACCAAGCAACGCATGCCTGCATTCGTGATCACGCTCGGCGGCTTGCTGATATTCAAAGGATTGTTCTGGAAAGTAATCGGCAACGAAACTGTTCCGGTTGTTGCGGGCAGCGGTGATAACGCCATGTCACTGGTTACTACTTTTTATCTGCCGCCCACGCTTGGCTTTGTGTTACTGGCGGTACTTGCGTTGCTGATCGTCGTTGGCAAGCTCAACTCGCGCAAACAACGTGCTGCATACGGCTTTCAGGTTGAGACCGGTGAGTCTTCTTTCCTGAAAGTATTTGTCACCATACAAGTTCTGTTGCTCGCCATCCTGATCATGAATCAGTTCCGTGGTATTCCATTGGCTGTGTTGTTGCTCGGAGTGATTACCTATTTGGTGTATGTGATTACGAGTCACACGCCATTCGGTCGTTACCTTTACGCTATCGGTGGCAATCATGAAGCCGCAGTGCTTTCAGGCATTCCTGTCGATAAGGTGATCATCGGTGCCTATGCATTGTTGGGCGTCATTGTAGCCATCACCGGCTTCATGCAAACCGCTTACTCGGGCGCTTCAACAACCACCATCGGTAACTTGATGGAACTGGATGCGATTGCGGCCTGCGTTATCGGTGGCACTAGCCTCGTCGGTGGACGCGGCAATGTGCTGGGCGTGTTGATCGGTGCATTAATCATGGCCACACTGCTGAACGGCATGACGTTGATGGCCGTATCACCGGAAACCAAGTTCATCGCGCGCGGTGCTGTACTCGCGCTGGCCGTGTGGCTGGATGTGTACTTCTCCAGAAAGTAATGTGAGTTGGAAGCCCATCGACAACTGATGGGCTTTGATTTGGCAACACTTGAACTGATGGGGATACGTTGAGACAAATGACTCCCTTATTCAAAAAACTGAATATCGGCGATCATGATGTCATCCATGTCATCAGTGCGCCCGCTTCATTCAAAGCAGAGCTTGCTCAGCTCACCAACGTGACTGTCAAAGAAACAATCGGCGGCAACGTTCAATTTGCGATGGCATTCGTTGTCACACAAAAAGAACTCGATTCAATTTCCAACAAGCTGGTGAAGAACGCGAAAGGCGATGCCATCTTGTGGATGGTGTATCCGAAAGGTTCTTCGAAAAAATATTCCTGCGAGTTCAATCGTGATTCTGGTTGGGATGTGTTGAAGAAGGCAGGATTCGATACGGTACGTATGGTTGCAATTGATGAAGACTGGTCGGCGCTTCGCTTTCGTCGCATCGAGTACATCAAGAAATAGCCGACAAGCGTTCGGTACCAATAGTCTGGCCAAGTCCAAAGCCCTCAGCACAATATCCGAAGCGTTCCGGATATTTTCAGAATAGTCCCCGCTACTGGGCTATGAAAGACTCTCGATTGGAGCTTCAGCGGCATCGTGCTTACT
>DATAHE010000172.1:0-3710 GCA_036263355.1 Steroidobacteraceae bacterium
TCCGCAATGTTCAGTCCAAAGAACTGGTGCTGTAAGCTCTAACCGATGCCGCGCGGTTCTTTCACAAGAGCTGCGCGGCATTTTCTTTTGCCGCGCTCACTCGCGATTACGCGTCCACCGCATGCCGTGGAATGCCCGCAACAGTATGAAGCAGCCGGTCACTTTCCTTTTTGACGACGCTGTAGCATTCGCAACTCAGCGCTTCCAGTCTGGATCGATCGAGCACCGTAATGCGTCCGCGACTGTATTCGATCACGCCCTGCTTTTGCAGCTTGCCTGCCGCATCGGTTACGCTTTCACGTCGCACTCCCAGCAGGTTCGCAATCAATTCCTGAGTCATGGTCATGCTATTGCCCGGCAATCGATCCATTGACTGTAACAACCACCGACACAATTGCTGATCCACTGAATGGTGTCGATTGCACACCGCTGTTTGCGCCATCTGCGCAATCAATGATTGGGTATAGCGCAACATCAGCAATAGCATTTCACCGTGACGACAGAATTCGTCTTTTAAAAGCTGACCACGCAGACGATAGGCATTGCCAGCGCTTTGTATGACTGCACGACTGGGCGTGCTCTCGCCGCCCATAAACAGCGCCACACCAATCAATCCTTCATAGCCCACAATGGCAATCTCTGCCGATGCGCCGCTTTCCATCACATACAGCATCGATACGATGGCATCTACCGGAAAATAGACAAATTGCAAGGTATCACCGGGCTCGTACAGAACCTTGCCTAGTTCCATCGGGATCAGCTCCAGATGAGGAAATAGGCGCACTTTGACTTCGGCAGGAAGAGCAGCAAGCAAGTGATTGCGTTCGGGAGCGACTGACTGAGGCATTTTTCACCGTGTAAATTAAAGACGGCAACATGCCAGGTGCGCTATGTGCGGTAGCACACAGAGTACACTCATCCACACGTCAATCGCAAAAAATTCAACTGCAGCGAGTGCAAAGAGGTTGCTCATGTGTTCGCTCACGAACCGACAGAACAGCACCCTTCTGGCATTGTGATGCCTGTTGAATCGTAAAGACTTGAATGGAGAATTCTATGATCGAAACCATCGCAATCCTGCTGCTGATACTGTGGGCACTCGGCCTGACCACGTCCTATACCCTGGGCGGGTTTATCCACGTACTACTGGTAGTGGCCGTCATCATGGTGCTGGTGCGCATCATTCAGGGTCGCCGCGCAATCTGACTATCGTGATACAACATTGATGACTGCCGTGCATGGCAGTATCAATGGGGAAATCATTGAAGCCACATCAAGCGATCAACGGACGAGTGCTTGCTCTTGATAAACATGTGATCAGGGATGAGCCACAGACGCCGTGTGCAAAGCTGGTACATAGCGAATCTAATTTCGATAGGCCTTTATCGTCGTATGAGATTCATATCAACACTCAGGATGTCCGTATTTTCGCATCGCTGACGATATGAAATACCAAAGAAAAATGAATATCCCCGAAGTTCTCTACTATTACACAACTATTACATTGTGCCTGATGCAGCATTGGTATCTTGAGACTTAACCCGGCAGCACGGTTTGGCTGTGACGCCGCAATCAACCTCGTTCAGGGTGAGACTGTGCTTACAAATATTATTCAGAAAATCAAAGCATCCAACTGGATCACTATTTTCTTTATGGCTGCCTTTCATGTCGGTGCCATTCTGGCGCTGTTTTTCTTCAGCTGGCAGGGAATCGCGCTGGGCGCGGTTTTGTGGTGGCTAACCGGCGGAGTTGGTATCGGAATGGGCTATCACCGCTTGCTGACCCATCGCTCTTATAAAACACCCAAGTGGCTGGAATACATGCTCACCATTTTTGCCACCATGGCGCTAGAGGGTGGTCCGATATTCTGGGTCGCCACACATCGTTTGCATCATCGTCTGTCGGATAAGCCGGGCGATCCGCATTCACCACGGGATGGCACATGGTGGTCACACGTGGGTTGGATACTGAGTGGCGAGGCTATGCATCAATCCACCAGCGCACTGGCAGCACAAGTACCGGACTTGGCCGGCGACAAATTTCATGTATGGATCAGTAAGTGGCACTGGATTCCCTTGACGGTTTCAGGCTTGCTGATTCTGGCAATCTTCGGCTGGCCAGTCGTGTTGTGGGCGGTGTTCTTCCGCGTCACACTCAATTTGCATTGCACTTGGCTGGTAAATTCTGCTGCACACATGTTTGGTTCGCAACGCTTTGATACCGGCGATGATTCGCGCAACAGTTTCTGGGTGGCCTTGCTGAGTTGGGGTGAAGGGTGGCACAACAATCATCATGCTCATGCGCAATCAGCACGTCATGGCCTGCGCTGGTGGCAAATCGACATTAACTGGTACTGCATTCAAACGCTGCGCATGCTGGGCCTGGCGTGGGACATCAAACTTCCACGTTTCAATGACGCGCGGGTACCAGAGTTTGGCCAGCCTGTGCCGGTCGCAGTGACAGCAGAATCTCCAAATCGCTAACCGTCACGAGTTGCTACAATAGACTCTAACGTGTCGGGCATTGTCCGGCATGTTTTTATTGGCAGCATGCCAGTATCAGCACACAGTCTCACCAGCTACACTGCGCATATGCTGATTACCACTCGTCGCAAAGCCACGGCATTCTTTATCGTACTGGGCAGCATGCTGGTGGCGATTGCACTAGCGCTGAACATCGGCTGGATTATCAAGTGGCGTGAAGCCGTGCCACTGGTGGTGGGCATTGTCCTGTTCGCACTCATGATCGCCGGATTGATCATTAATACCATTTTTGTGGTCCGGGAAATTCGTCGCAATGAACAGCACGATAGCTTTATCAATGCCGTTACCCATGAACTGAAAACACCGATTGCTTCCATACGATTGTTTCTTGAAACCTTGCAATCCCGCGAGGTAAACGAAGTACAGCGTCAGGAATTTTATCAAATCATGCATCGCGATACGGATCGTCTCACCGCCACCGTTGACCAGGTGTTGCGGGCAGCAGAAACCGCCCAGAAACGTGCCGCACGCAACTGGTCGCCCATTGACATCGCTACGTTACTGCATGCCCGTGTGGAGCTCGCGCGACAACGCCATCAACTCACTGATGAACAGCTAATTGAAAACATTCACGCGAGCAATCATGACCTTCGGGTCATGGGCGATGCTGAAGAATTGCAGGTAGCCATCAGCAATCTGCTCGATAACGCCGTCAAGTATTCACCTGAGGCCATACACATTGAAGTTGATTTGCTGGCACAGGAATCGAGTATACAAATACGTGTTACGGATCAAGGGGTGGGCATTCCACGCAGCGATTTAAAACGTATCTTCAAGCGATTTTTTCGCACTGGACGCGCGCGCAATAGATTCAAAGGTACTGGGTTGGGCTTGTTCATCGTGCATGCCATTGTCAAGAATCACTATGGCAGCGTGGTGGCAGAAAGCGAAGGAGAAGGCAAAGGCGCGGTCATAACGCTACGGTTGCCACGGGTGACTCCATGAGTACCATTCTAGTCGTTGAAGATGAAGTACATCTGGCGCAAGGCTTGCGCTTTAATCTGGAAGCAGAAGGTTATACGGTCGCAGTATGTGACAACGGTGAAGCCGCGTTAGAAAGCTTACAAGACGATCAATCGGTCGATGCCATTGTGCTGGATGTGATGCTGCCGGGGATCAATGGCTTTGAAGTTGCACAGGCCTTGCGCAACCACAACATCTTCACAC
>DATAHE010000173.1:0-2668 GCA_036263355.1 Steroidobacteraceae bacterium
GATGACCCAGTTCTGGTTCAAGCGCTTATCAACACCGAGATTTGCAGAAGGACCTTTGTATTCGAAACCTTCTTCTGCACCAGTTGGAATCTTTTTGCCTTTAACGTAGCTCCCATTACCGAACAGGCCCCACGCAGACCAAGGACTGTCGGAGTAATCATAGTCTTCATCAGAATCGGCGCTGGCGCCGCCTCCGAGTGGCGCATCAGTACCGGCAACTAATGTCTGGTTATCACGCAAGCTGAAGTTGGATGCACGCATGCCGCCTGCACCCAGTCGAATGGCAGTGATGCGCGAAGCGAGGCTGCTGCCTTGCGAGGCGATGAAACTAGATGATAGTGAATTCAACGACGCAAATTCTTCGCCGTTACACCACTGCAATGCGCCACCTAATTGGGCGACATTGCGACCTAAAGTAAATTGAGTAGGTTTGGCGAGACCATTTGGATTCAACGCATTAGAAATTACATTGGCGTTTTGCACCACTTCGCGAACGTTGCGCCACACCAGATAAACGCTATTTCCGCAGCTGGCGGTGGGCCCGGTCTGTGCATCATCACAACCTTGTGCTTTTAGCTGATCGTAAACAGCTTGATTAGCAATAGCTGATTGAATGCGAATTTCGTTATAGCCACGGGCTGGGGTTAACTGTCCTGCATTCAGCAGATCAATCAAATCCGCATGTGCTGTAAGACTGGTTAGTCCGAAGAGGGAAACGGCCGCGGTGGCTGCAAAAGCAGGTCGCAAAAAAGTGGCTTTGCCAGCTGCGCGTAAGAGGGGCGGGGTCATGCAAAATTCTCCATCAACGAAGGTTCAAATGTGGACATAAGGTCCAAAACACAAGCTTGGCCAAACTATAACGATGGGTATTGCGCGCAAACCGGGTGAAATCTTGGTTTAAAACCATAAATGCATATAAAACGGCGAGCTGGTAACATTGCGGGTCTTTGTAATTGAAAGAGTTTGTTCCGATGGAAGTCAATCCGATTCGCCGCACCATTGACGATCTTCGTGAGCGCAGCCTTGCGCTTCGGGGGTTTCTTTGAGTACGACAACAAAAGCGAACGCCTGACGGAAGTTAATCGCGAACTCGAAGACCCAAAAATCTGGGACACACCCGATAAAGCACAGGAACTCGGCCGCGAACGCGCCAGACTGGAGCAGATTGTCGGTACGTTAGATCGCGTCAAGTCATCGCTGGACGATGCCACTGAATTGCTGGACATGGCAGCGGCTGATAACGACACCAATGCCATCGCCGAAGTCGCTCGCGATGTATCAAATACCGAACGTGAGGTGAAGAACCTTGAGTTCCGCCGCATGTTCCCCGGCAAGATGGATTCGCACAACGCCTATCTGGATATTCAAGCAGGTGCGGGCGGTACCGAAGCGCAGGATTGGGCCAATATGCTGATGCGCATGTACATGCGCTGGGGTGATCAGCATGGTTTCAAGACCGAGATCATTGATGCCAACGGCGGTGAAGTTGCGGGCATCAAGAGTTGCACGATCAGTTTCGAAGGTGACTACGCCTACGGCTGGTTGCGTACAGAGACCGGTGTGCATCGCCTGGTGCGTAAGTCGCCGTTCGATTCCAATGCCCGTCGTCATACCTCATTTGCGTCAGTGTTTATTTCAGCTGAAGTAGATGATGACATTGATATCGTCATCAATCCTGCTGATCTGAAAACTGATGTGTATCGTTCCAGCGGTGCCGGTGGTCAGCACGTCAACAAGACCGAATCCGCTGTGCGTATTACCCATATGCCATCGGGTATTGTGGTGGCGTGTCAGGCTGAACGTTCGCAACACAAGAATCGCGACAAGGCGATGAAGATGTTGAAAGCGAAGTTGTACGAGCTAGAAGTAAACAAGCGTAATGCCGCTGCTCAAGTGTTGGAAGATTCCAAGTCCGATGTCAGCTGGGGCAATCAGATTCGCTCTTATGTTCTGGATCAATCGCGTATTAAAGATCTGCGTACCGGTGTTGAAGTAGGTAATACAACCGCTGTGCTGGACGGTGATCTGGATCAGTTTATGGAAGCGAGTTTGAAGCAGGGATTGTAATGATTCCGTTCACCCTGAGCTTGTCGAAGGGTTCATTAAATAAGATGAATCCTTCCCACATCAATAGCTTGGGGCTCACCATGAACGGATTATCACTAGATTCCCGCCTTCGCGGGAATGACTTGGTGAAAGTGCATATAGTTTTGAATGAAGTGAATGTTTGAGAAGATCATGACCGATAACGAAATTCCACAAGACGAAAACAAGCTGATCGCTGAGCGTCGTTCTAAGCTCGACAAGTTACGCGAGCAGGGGCAAGCATTCCCGAATGACTTTCGTCGCGACGCGTTGGCCGATGACATTATCACGGCTTACAACGAGCGCGACACTGCTTGGTTCGAGACCAACACCGTCACCGTAAAGGTGGGCGGTCGCTTGATGGCCAAGCGCATCATGGGCAAAGCCAGCTTTGTTAAAATTCAGGATCACAGCGGGCAGATACAGTTGTTCTTGCAGCAAGCTGCACTTAACGAAGTATATGACGACTTTAAGTCGTGGGATGTGGGTGACATCATTGCTGCTGAAGGCACGCTATTCAAAACCAAGACAGGAGAACTCTCAGTCAAGGTTTCACAATTGCGATTGCTGGTGAAGTCACTAC
>DATAHE010000174.1:0-3103 GCA_036263355.1 Steroidobacteraceae bacterium
ATCGTGGATCAAAAAAAGTTGCTGGAAAATTGTTTGGTCCATATCCAAATGCAGGTTCTGTCAGAGAAGCGTTGCTGGAAGTTCAGAAGTTATTTGGCATCAGGCCTTGCACAGACATTTTTTTTGCCAATCGCAGTCGACCCTGTCTGCAATTCCAGATCAAGCGCTGTTCCGGGCCCTGCGTCGGTGAAGTCACTCGTGAACAATATGCAGAGGATATGAGAGAAGCGATTCAGGTTCTTGAAGGTCGTGATCAGGAGCTTATTGCCGAGCTTGCACAGCGGATGGAGCATGCTGCCTCGTCGTTGGAGTTCGAAAGAGCCGCGCGATTGCGTGACCGCATTCAGGCGGTGAAGAGTATTCAATCAGTGCAGTCTATGAACAGTCGTGGCAAGGATGATGTTGATGCTATCGCCTGCGTGGAACTTAATGGTCAGTACTGCGTTGCAGTTGTTTTTGTGCGAGGTGGAAAAAATCTCGGCACGGCCAATTTCTTTCCCAAACCTGGCATTGCCGAACGCGATGAAGTATTGAGCAGCTTTATCACCCAATACTATCTGTCACATGATGCGCCAGATGAAATCATTATTGATACAACGCTGGAAGAAAATGAGCTGATAGCCACCACCATTTCTCAGCATGCCAATCGTCCGGTTGAATTGCGAGCGAATGTGCGCGGTCAACGCTCTCGCTGGCTCGAGATGGCGCGTGGCAATGCCGAGCTTGGATTGCGCATGCGGCAAAGTACGGAAGCAAACATGGTGATGCAGATGAGCGAGCTGGCCGCTGCGCTGAATTTGTCACATCCGCCATCGCGCATGGAGTGTTTTGATATCAGTCATACCATGGGTGAAGCGACAGTTGCTTCATGCGTAGTCTTCAATAGTGATGGACCGCTGAAAGCGGATTATCGCCGCTTCAATATTGAAGGTTTGGCGCCTGGCGATGATTACGGCGCGTTGCGTCAGGCAATCACGCGTCGGTACTCGCGCATCAAAAAAGGTGAGGTGCCTTTACCTGATGTACTGTTTATCGATGGTGGCGAGAATCAACTTGCCGTCGCTGTCGAAGTGCTTAAGGAGCTGGATATCCAGAACGTCAAGTTGGTCGGTGTCGCCAAAGGAACGGATCGTCGTGCCGGACAAGAGCGATTGTTCATCGTCGGCAATAATGAAAGCGCAGTTATGCCCAATGCAGCAACACTGCCGCCTGATAGCGCAGCGTTACATTTGATTCAACGCATTCGTGACGAAGCGCATCGCTTTGCCATTACCGGACATCGACAACGGCGCGGTAAAGCGCGTAGAGAGTCCATACTAGAGTCGGTTGCAGGCCTTGGTCCACGCAAACGTAGACAACTGCTGCAGCAATTCGGTGGCATGCAGGGAGTGAAGCGAGCCAGTAGCGAAGATCTGCAACAGGTGAAAGGAATCAGTAGAGCGTTGGCAGACAATATTTTTTCGATCTTGCATCCCGAATAAAGGCATGTTCGAATGGCGGCAGTTTCCCAAAAAGGCACCTCGTGAAGTTTCCCATCGCCAACGCATTGACGTTTGCTCGCATCGTGATGATCCCGTTGGTCGTGGTGATGTTTTACCTTCCGTATCCTTGGGCGCACCCTGCGTCGGCCACAGTATTCATTTTCGCTGCGATCACTGATTCTCTGGATGGGTATCTCGCCCGTAAACTGCAACAGACCTCTGCGTTAGGTGCCTTTCTCGATCCCGTTGCAGACAAATTGATGGTCGCGACCGCACTCATACTTCTTGTTAGTGATGAACCAATCTATCTGCGTCCCTTTCATTTCAATCCGCACATTGTTATCACCATTACCGCTGCGATTATCGTTGGCCGTGAAATTACCATTTCGGCGCTGCGCGAATGGATGGCAGAGCTGGGTGCACGCGGTAGAGTGGCCGTGTCCTCATTGGGAAAGCTGAAAACCATCTTCCAGATGACGGGTTTATCCATGATGCTGTTTCAGTGGGATCTGTTCGGTATGCCGGTATTTGAGGCAGGTGTGGCATGTCTGATTACGGCTGCGGCATTGACGTTGTGGTCGATGATGGCTTACTTGCGCGCTGCCTGGCCGGAGTTATCCAAGCAGTAAGGGCAGGCCGCGTATTGGCTGTGTTCCTTTAAATGTGTTTGCTAACCGTAGGTGTCGTGCTTTGCCCAAGGTTTTGTTTATCAAGCGACTTTTGTGTGGTTTTTCGTGTTGACAGTTTGGGATCAACCCTTACAATACGCGACCTCTTAAGGAACAAATGCGGGAATAGCTCAGTTGGTAGAGCGCAACCTTGCCAAGGTTGAGGTCGCGAGTTCGAGCCTCGTTTCCCGCTCCAATCTTTCTTTTGTTACTTTTCTTTTGATTGGAAAAGAAAAGTAAGTGGGATCAGGGAGCGAGCTTTGCGAGCGCTGACTCATTTTTTCTTTTTGTTTTACATTTTCTTTTAATTGGAAAAGAAAAAGTAAATAAAGTCAGGGAGAGAGCGCAGCGAACGCTTACTCTGTCTTTCTTAACGACCCCGGACAAACCGGGGTTTTGTGTTTTCGGGTAATGTTAATTCCGCCTGGCTAGGTGGCAGAGTGGTCATGCAGCGGCCTGCAAAGCCGTGGACGCCGGTTCGATTCCGACCCTAGCCTCCATCAATTGATGGGTCGCAGCTATTTAGCGATGCGTTTGGTGCATGTATTGTCCGTGATGGTGCACCTTGTCCAGTACGACGTGCTAGAGTTAACACATGAATCAATGTGATCCATCTCAAACCGCTGACCAAGCTCCTGACAAATCTTCCTGCACACCAGATCCTGATTTGTCGATTGGCTATTTGTTGACGACGGTGCGTACTCGCATGTTGCAGGAAATGGATGCGGCCTTGAATCCACATGGATTGACGGGCGCACAATTCACTATCCTGCGTCGTATTGCGGAAAACTCTGCGCATACAGCGGCCGATCTATGCAGGTTGTTGCAATACGACACGGGTTCCATGACGCGCATGCTGGATCGTCTGGAAGAGAAGGGCGTTATCGGTCGCGAACGTTGTCCCGATGATCGTCGCGTTGTGAACATTCGCCTTACCGACTCAGGTGCGCATGA
>DATAHE010000175.1:0-5780 GCA_036263355.1 Steroidobacteraceae bacterium
TGCCAATGACACATTGGGCATTTTGATTGATGGTATCTACACGAAGCGCGATACCACTACCAATCACGTCAATATTCCCGGTTGGGAAGGCTCTACGCATCTTTGGAGTTGTCAAAAGGTAGGAAATACTTGCCCACCACCAGATTCAAATGGAAACGCAGTGTATACAGGCACTGAGAGCATTGCCTGGTATCCACAACAATTCAACGGAGAGCAGCAACAGACAACTGAAAAACGTATAGATGGTCGCCTGGCATTTCAGTGGCACCCTACTGAAAAGATATTGCTTACTCTTGACGATAACTACGAACGCCAAGACATCGTTACTAACTCGTATGGTTTCGGTGTGTGGTTCAACCTGGGTGAGTTTCGCAATGTCCAACAAGACAGTAACGGCACCATCGTCAATTTCGTCGACATCGGTAGTTCTCAGGAAAACTATCCTGGGGACGTGATGGATCTTAACTCCGGGATTACCAGATCGTTGTTCACCACCAATCAAATTGGCCTTAACCTTGATGTTGCAGCCAACGATAACCTTTCTTACAACATCGATGTTGCTTACGCAAAAAGCAAGCAAAGTCCTAATGGCAACGGTTTTGACGGCGCAGATATCGGCTACGGGAAAGGTTTGGGATGCAATGAAGGTGTGGTGTTAACGGGCGATAGCAGCAGCAATCTGCCACAGCTGAATGCATTTGGACCCAACTGTAACAAAGCTCTCGCATTGGATCCTGCGAGCATCGGTTCCCACGTGCTTGTGCGTACACGACAGGAAAATACCGACACCGTCAAGCAAGGCAAATTCATTGTCAGCTGGAAGCAGGACGGTGTGAAGGTTGACCTGGGTGCGTCGTATGTCAGTGATGAATTCTCACTACAGAACTCAAACACCTTTGCCAATAACTTCTGGCAGACCTTCTCTGGGTATGGTGCACCTTCCGGCCGATCGACGGGTATAGGTCCCCTTCCCACAAGCCTTTACAAAGGAACGATTGGTACATCCGGTTTCATCAATGGTTTCTCTGGAAGCGAAGGACTACTGCCCAATCTACTTGTCTACAGTCCAATGGATCTATACAGCTACTTGCAGGGCCTCGGTAATCCGCAAACGAAAAACATCCCAGGCTACAACTATGGCTGCTGCGGCACTAACTATACGGGTTCGATTGATTTGCAGCTTGATCCGGGCAGTATTCAGAACATAAAGGAAAAAACGTTATCGTTCTTCTTCAAAACCAATTTCGACAGCGCTCTTGGCAGCATGCCGTATCACGTGAGTATGGGTGTTAGAAAAGAACGTACCACGATCTCATCAGGTGGCGTAGGTCGAGTGCCAACACAGCTGTCGTTTAGTCCTGGTGATCCCACGTTGCTGACGACAACCTTTGGTCCATCCCAGCCTCTCGTGACAAATAGCGACTACGACTTCCTGTTGCCAAGTTTTGACGTTAAATTGGATCTCACAAATTCGCTGCATGCACGTCTTGACGCCTCGAGAACGTTGACTCGTGCGCCAGTCAATTTCCTAACCCCCGTATTGAACGTTGGTTCGTTGCCTCGCGTGGGTAACTTGACAGCCAATGGTGGCAATCCAACGTTGAAGCCATTCCTGTCCGACAACATTGATATAGGTTTGGAGTGGTACTATCAGGACAATTCATATGCTGCTATCGATTACTTCTCCAAGAAAGTAACGAACTTTCCAGTCCAGGGTACACAACAGCAGACCATCAATGATGTAATTGATCCATCAACCACTCGCAAAGCTATCTATACAGTATCGCAGCGCGTCAATGGTCCGGATGCACGGGTCAGTGGACTTGAGGCGGCGTGGCAGCACGTTTTCGGAAACAGTGGTTTTGGCTACCAGGTGAACGTGACACTGGTTACAACCAACAAGCCATATGATCGCAATGATATTAGTCAAAGTGGCTTCGCCGTAACTGGCCTTGCCAACTCCGCTAACTTCGTTGGCTTCTATGATAAAAACGGCATTGAAGTACGTCTCGCTGTGAATCACCGCAATGAGTACTTGCTTCAATTTGGCCAGGGGCAGAACAACTCGCAGTTCGGCGCGGAGCCAGTGTTTGTTAACACGAGCACCGTCTTTGACCTGAGTGCAAGCTATCGGATTAGCCCGCAGCTAAACGTCTTTCTGGAAGGAAGTAATTTGACGAATCAAACCTATAGCACCCATGGCAGATTCGACAATCAATTCCTGGACGCGTTTGACTACGGCCGCCGCTTTACGCTCGGTGCCCGGTTTAAGCTGTAACCTCGACGCAAGTTGAGTTAAATTGACGGGGGGTGTTGACCGTGAGGTTGACATCCCCCGTCATCAATTTTGTTTCTCGTTAGAATCATGCGACCCATAAAGAAAATTGTCATTGTAGGTGGCGGCACGGCGGGATGGCTGACTGCTGCAATCATTGCAGCCAAACATCGCAGCCGTATCCCCGCAGGGTTCAGTGTAACTCTGGTTGAATCGCCCAACGTGCCAACCATTGGCGTCGGCGAGGGTACCTGGCCAACTCTGCGTGGAACACTGGCGCGCATCGGTGTATCCGAGACAGAATTTTTTCGTGAGTGCGATGCCGCCTTCAAGCAAGGTGCGCGATTTGCAAAATGGACTACCGGCACCGCAGATGATGCCTATTTCCATCCCTTGATGCTTCCACAAAATTTTTCGCAATTGAACCTTGTGCCACATTGGCTGGCAAGCAATGATGAAAAAAGTTTTTGCGACAGCGTATGTGCGCAAAACCAGGTATGCGAGCAGGGATTGGCTCCCAAGACAATCGCAACTGCAGAATTTGATGCAGTGATCAACTATGCATATCATCTCAATGCTGGCAAGTTCGCTGCGTTTCTGCAAAAACATTGTTGCGAGAAACTCGATGTTAAACACGTGCTGGCAGATGTCAGACGCGTGGAGCTTGCAGATGATGGTGACATTCGTTGTCTTCATACTGAACAGGCCGGTGTCATTGACGGCGATCTTTTCGTTGACTGCACCGGCTTCAAGGCATTATTGATTGGCGAGGCACTCGGTGTGCCATTCAGAGACTGCAGCGATGTACTTTTCTGTGATACAGCACTGGCCGTGCAGGTTCCTTACGATAACGAAGCGAGCCCTATCCCCTGTCAGACCATTTCCACAGCACAGTCTGCAGGCTGGATATGGGACATTGGCTTGCAGTCGCGACGTGGCATTGGTCACGTGTATTCAAGCAGACATATTTCTGATGAAAATGCGCAGAAAGAATTGATTGCCTATCTGAACATGGACAGTCGCAATCTTTCGTTTCGCAAAATTCCAATTCGCTCTGGCTATCGCGAAACCTTCTGGAAGCGGAATTGTGTGGCAGTGGGGCTTGCTGCAGGCTTTCTTGAACCGCTTGAAGCATCTGCCATCGTGCTTATTGAACTGTCTGCAAAGCTGATTGCAGAACAGATGCCAGCATGCCGCGAAGTCATGGACTTTCTCGCTTCACGTTTTAACGCTACTACATCGTATCGCTGGGGACGTATTATTGATTTCCTAAAGCTGCACTACGTATTAACGAAAAGAACAGATACGCCATTCTGGCGGGACAACTTGTTACCGGAAACTATTCCGCAACGCCTGCAGGATCTATTGTTGCTGTGGCGCTATCAGTCGCCCTGGTTTCATGATGAGTTTGATCGCGTAGAAGAAGTGTTTCCGGCCGCAAGCTACCAATATGTCCTGTATGGCATGGACTTTCGTACCGAAGTCGAGCCCGGGTCACTGGCTGGCACCGCCAAGCTCGCCGAGCGCAGCCTGCGCGAAAACGCTGCAATGATAGATAAACTGCGTACGCATCTTCCGCGACATCGCGACTTGATCAATAAGATTGTTGATCGTGGTATGCAGGTGGTTTGAGTGTAGACGGAGAATTAATGTGCCCAAGTTCGAATTACTTAATTACCAGATGCACCGTCATTTGCGCATGCAGCCTGTAGCCGGTGCCACGCCTCACTTCGTCCAGATAGTCACGAGCGAATTTTCTGCAGCAGCATTGGCAAGTCCGGTCATGCTGTCGAAAGATCCGCAGACTGGTGATTTTTTTGTCGGCGCAGTTATGAGTCTTAAGCCCGGTGAAGCACCTTTGAAGAGCGTTGATGAGCGTGGCGGATTAAATCCCCTGTCACGTCAATGCAGCGGCTTCTACATCTCTGGTGAACAAATTGCCATCGATCGTGATAATCCGCGATTCAGCGAAGTCGACGGAGAGCTACTGTTTGATGACGCACAGCAACCCAATGAATGCCTCAGGCAGATGCAAATTGCATTAGGGAAGTATCATGGAGGACTTGAAGCAACCAGATCATTCATCGATTCAATGAATAAATTAAAACTCATAGAACCAGTTGACATGTCATTGAGTTTTGACAGCGGGGAAAAACTGACCATCAAGGGGTTGTATACGATAGGTCTGGACTCGCTGCGCGATATTGATGATGCTGCGGCGTTGCGGTTGTTTCGGTCCGGGTATCTGCAACTTGCATACACGATAGCGACATCATTACCTCAAGTCGGTATTCTGGCTCATCTTCGTAATAGACAACTGGTCAGCAACCCACAAAGGTGATCATGGCCAGCTCATTGCGCGAATTGGAAGGTTCCGTCATGGCCACCCCGGAACAATTCGTGCGCGAAGTAGTATCTCAGTGCAAGCCGGTTGTTATGCGTAATGTGGTTGCCCATTGGCCCGCATTCAAGGCTGCGGCGACTTCACCACATGCGTTAAAAGAATATCTGGCTGGATTTGATGCCGGACGCGAAACCGATGTTTTCTTCGGTCCACCCGGGATACACGGTAATTACTTTTACTCCTCCGACATGAACGGCTTTAATTTTGAAAAACGTCTCATGCGTTTTTCCGATGCCGTCGACACGGTGATAGCAACCATCGGGCAACCGGATAAACCGTCAGTGTATGCGGGATCTGTTCCTGCGAATGTTTATCTACCCGGGTTTTCTACACAAAACGGATTGCCATTTCTCAAATCATCTGTGGCACCACGACTGTGGATTGGACATGCGTCTGTCGTATCTTCTCATTTTGATGCTTACGACAATGTTGCATGTGTCATTGCGGGGAAGCGGCGATTTACACTATTTCCACCAGAAGCAATTTCCTGCTTATACGTGGGTCCGATCGACAATACGATGGCAGGTCAGCCTGTGAGTTTGGCGGCGTCTTCTCCCCATGATCCTGAAAAGTATCCGCTATTCGACAAGGTACGCGATAAGGCAATCATCATTGATCTTGACGCCGGTGACGCACTCTATTTACCCAAACTCTGGTGGCACAAAGTCGAATCCCTGTCACCGTTCAATGGCCTGGTTAACTACTGGTGGGATGCTTACGCTTATGGCCCAGATGCTCCTTACACAAGCCTATTACTAAGCATGATTACGATCGCAGAGCGGCCTATTGCGGAAAGGATGGCGTGGAGGAATTTCTTCGATCACTATGTATTCAGGAACGACGGACATCCATTGCGTCATCTGCCACCAGAGAAACATGGATTGTTAGGACCGCTGAAAGATAATTACGGAAAGATACGTGCTGTGGTGATGCAGCTGTTACGCGGGGCGTGACCAGAGTAGTGATCGTTATTGCTGCGTAGCAAATCAGGAATGATGTGCCATCACCTTGTCCATGTGTGCACATAGATCATCGTTAGCTACGGGTTTGGTGATGAAGTCATTGCCGCCAACGGCCATGCACTCATCGCGATCCTGTTGC
>DATAHE010000176.1:0-1979 GCA_036263355.1 Steroidobacteraceae bacterium
TTCATAATGAGTTCTCAGGTTCAAGTGAGATTGGTAGCTAACCATACTGGAGTTGATTTGAACGCCGGCGTTTTGCTGCGTGGATCAACATCCGTACCAATCAGGACATTGGCTTCAGGAAAATATGCCATCACGCTACCACGGGCAAGATTAAATTCGCGTACTGTTACATCTAACATGCGGCCATGTGCTGACTCCAATGACGCCTTGCCATCATTACTCAATCCAAGCTCTTTCATATCATCCTTGTTCATCATCACCGTCCAGCGATCCGCATCATCGCGATAGCTGTCCGTGCGCTCGTAGACAATGGTATTGAACTGGCCTTCGCTGCGTACCGTCGTCAGCATCAATGACGCTGTGCGCTGTGGCGTCGCGCGGGTAATGAAGTGGACCTTACCATCACTGGTATTGAATTTGCGTTCGTGCAGAATGCGGCCACGCACATGAAACTCCTGCTTCGCCACTTCAATATCCTGCAACTGCTCCATGCCAGGAACAATGGCAGCGATGGCTTCGCGTATCTTGCTGTGTTGCTCGAAAGCATTGAAATCAACCGGACAATCGGGCAACAATCGTTTGGCGATCTCGGCAAGGATGGCGACTTCCGGCTTTACATTCGCGAGTCGATGAATGCCGCCGTCACTCAGGCGCACATAGTTGAACATCGACTCCTGCGTAGTTGGCTGCCATTCTTCATCGCGCGCCGTGACTGGCAGCACCATTGATTCGCCATTATCAATGCCGTGAACATGTCCCTGATTTAGCGTCGTCGTTAGAAACAGCTTGAAACCAATCTTGTCCAGCGCCTCCATGCTCCACTTCGAATTCGGACTGGCTGCATACAAGTTACCGCCCATGATTACTGCGGCATCCACATCACCACGATGCGCTGCCTGCATCGCGGCCATGGTGTCATAGCCTTTGTCATGAGACAGCTGCAAACCAAAATGTTGCTCCATGCGCTGCATCACTTCGCTCGACAACACCGGCTTCACACCAATGGTGCCAATGCCTTGCACATTGCTATGCCCTCGTAACGGCAACAACCCCGCGCCGATCTTGCCTAGCATGCCGCGCAACATCGCCAGGTTCGCAATGTATTCCACATTCTCTGCGCCATGCAGATGATGTGTCATACCCATACCCCATGCGAACACGGTATGCGTTGACTTCGAATACAACTTCGCAACGCGTTCAATGTCGTTACAAGAAATACCCGTCTGTGATTCGATGAAAGGCCATTCGGTTGCATCAACATCGGCTTTGAAGGTTTCATAGCCTGAGCAGTATTCATTGATGAATGACTGATCCTGCGCATTCATTTCAATAATGGCCTTGGCGATTCCTTTGAAGAGCGCGATATCAGTACCAATTTTTGGCTGCAGATAGTCAGAGGCAATCCAGTCGCCGCCCTTGATCATCGAAGCAGGACTCTTTGGCAAGGCAAATTTCACCAACCCATTTTCACGAGCGGGATTGATGACCACCACTTCGCCGCCACGATCACGACAGGCTTTCAGTTTGTGAATGAAACGCGGGTGATTGGATGCTGGATTGGCACCGATGACAAAAATCAGATCGCACTTCGTCAAATCATCCAGCTCTACGGTTGCAGTGCCTGTGCCAATGGTGGCATCAAGACCCACACTGGTTGCCTGGTGGCAGTAGTAAGAACAATTGTTGATGTTGTTTGTACCGTACGCGCGCGCCACCAGTTGAAAAAGAAAACCGGCCTCATTCGAAGATCGGCCCGATGAATAAAAGAAAGTTCGATTCGGATCAGTGGCCTTTAGCTTTTGAGCGGCGTAATCCAGCGCCCATTCCCACGTGACCACCTGATATCGATCACTGCCTTTCGCTTTATAAATAGGATCACCAAGCCGTCCAAGGTGTTCCAGTTCGTGACCATCAAGTTCACGCAATTCATCTAACGTGTGTGACAGCACCGCATGCGGAATGGGTGGCTGTATATCAGT
>DATAHE010000177.1:0-10232 GCA_036263355.1 Steroidobacteraceae bacterium
GCACTACCTCCGTCTTAAGTCCTTGGCTGGGCAATCCTGCTTTGTGCAGCGACCAAACAGAATCATGGAGTGATCGCTGAGTTCGAAACCTTTTGACATAGCGATATCGCGCTGGCGCTTTTCGATTTCGGTGTCCATGAACTCTTCAACCTTGCCGCAATCCATGCAGACGATGTGATCATGGTGACCACCTTCATTCAATTCGAATACGGCCGTGGCACCTTCGAAGTGATGCCGTGTCACCAGTCCGGCCGATTCAAACTGCGTCAGGACACGATAAACAGTGGCCAGGCCGATGTCTTCGTGGGAGTCCAGCAGTCGACGATAAATGTCTTCAGCGCTCATATGGCGCGGCTCGGCGGAACCCAGGATTTCCAGGATTTTCATGCGCGGCAGCGTGATTTTCAGCCCCGCCTTTTTTAGATCATTTGACTCCACAAGCGACTCCCCGGGATAAGTGACGCATAAATAATAGTTTATAAAAGCGATTGCGGCTGTTCGGCTCCGGGCCGGTCCGGTATGATCTGCCGCATTATCGCCCATGAATTCACAGCCTGTCACCTAACGTGTTGCCCATGAATTTTTTCAGATCTTACACCTCCCCGTTTGCACGTCATTTCCGCGTGACGTTGACATCGTTGGTGCTAGCCATAGCGCTGTCAGCCTGCGTTTACCGCGCTCCCATTCAGCAAGGAAACTTGCTTGAAACCAAAGATATCGACCAGATCACGGTGGGCATGACCCAGGCGCAGGTCCGATATGTGTTGGGCACTCCCATGGTTGCAGATCCTTTCAGTAATAATCGCTGGGACTATGTCTACTATTACAAGCTCAGCAAAATGCCTCAAGCAAAGAAGCAGCAGCTGGTTGTATTTTTCGAAAATGGCAATGTAACTCGCCTGGAGCGAACACAAATGGAAGTGGTAAAACCCGATCCAAGCCTGGAGGAGAACAAAGGCCCCTGGTACAAGCGCTGGACGAAATGGATTATTTGATAGCAGCTCTTTGAACATTCAAAAAAGCCCGGAACGATTCCGGGCTTTTTTATTTCTGCATTCTGTTTTGATCAGAACGAATATTTGGCGGTGAGCTGTACACGTCTCAATTGACCCGTTGTTGTCGCGTCGGGGTGAGTGGCTGTTATGTATGATGTAGATTCCACCTCCCGCTGCGCAACCCGAACCTCTGCTCCAATATCCAGCTTCGGAGTGGGTGAGTAAAACAAATTGATTGCACCTGACGCGGTGCCTTTGTTCAACACAGTCGTATTCGCGACGAGGGCTCTATCGTTGCTATAACTAGACTCCGATGCCATAAGGGTCGATCTCCATGTACCTGTCCATACATGTCGATAAGCAATATAGGCACCCCAACCTGTAATGGCATGAATCTCGTTATTTGTGCCATTTAATTCCGCATCGTTATCAAAATTCAAGCCAACGTAGCGACCGATACCGCTACCGCCAACAACAGTGAAACGAATATCGTCTTTGCCAAAGGATATCTTGCCGGCAATCGTGCCAGCAAAACCGGTTGTCGATGTGGCGATGTCGCTAGCGGGCGTTGTGCTACGTGACACATAACGCAGTTGTCTTGCCAGCAAACCAAAGCGTACATAGCCGGAAGGAAACTTTGCACTGTAAGCAGCGGTGATATCTGGAAGCGAATTGTTATTCGCAGTGATCTGCGCACCGGCACCGGTCCCGGTGATAGTAGTTTGTGGATTCTCCGCAGCGACCGAGAAATCACCAACCGTATAGCGTACCTGAGGTTGGCGCACAAACACCACACCATCTACTTGACCAATGTAATCTGCCGTTTCGGGCAATGCGCCTGCGTCCTGAAAGTTGGACCACGTCTGGCCTACCAGCCAGTTCTTGTATTGAATGTAGGCGTGACGTAACTGCAATCCATATGTATTGGTTGCACGATCATTACCCAGGCTGGTGCCATACAGATCAAACTCGAAGCGTGATGATATTTTTCCGCCAGTAACATCCGTGTCGGTGCCAAACTGGAATCGCGACTGTTTTGCATGCATGTGCAAGTTTTCGCCATTGGTTAACTCCGGTGCCGCAGGTGCGACAACAGGGATTGCGCCGGGGACGTAGAAGTCGCTGCCTGAGGCACCATTAGCCAACTGCCCTTCGGAGTAACCAGACCACAGTGCGTCGAACTTGATAAACCCACCGTAGATGAATTTTGTGTTTGCCAAAGCGCCCGGTGCGATCGGTGCGGTTTGAATTGCAGGCGCATCAGCTGCGTATATTGGTGATGTAAGCACTGCCGCTATCGCAGCTGCGAGCGGCGTGATGCTCCGCAGTGTACGTTGTGCAAAGTAAGTCATGGATGGCTCCGTTGTTTCGTTGTAAAGGTTGGTTAGCAACGTTGCCTGACCTCAGCATTCGAATCAGCGTGCACCCCAAGCAACAACTGACTCACCTAGTCGACTAACGCCACCGAACCGCAACGGAGAATAATCGGCAGACCATAAGCGCAGAATTGCGGAAAACCACGCGAAATAATCGGTGTCAACTTACCCGTGGTATTCCCTTAAGCATAAATCTGAGTCGCTCTACGCAAGAACGACTCAACGAGAGAACCACAACTCGCTTCAAATGCCTTACCCAGCATCATGTTCAACAATGCGTTCTTGAATTCGAAGCGGATACTTAACTCAATGCGCGTTCCCTGAGGTTTGCCCGTAGCATCGTGAATGGGGGTGAACTGCCAATCGCCTTCAAGCATGCTGAACGGGCCTTCCACCAAATGCATATGCAAATGAGCAGGTGCGGTTAACGTATTGCGCGTGATGACCTTTTCTCTCAAGCCGGAGCGCAGCATCTCCAGTTGCCCAACTTGTTCAGTACCGTCATTGGACAGCAATTTTGCGCTGGCAACCCAGGGCAGGAATTCCGGATAACGTTCAAAATCGGCGACGAGCGCGAACATCTGTTCTGGCGAATAACCGACCAATGCATTGCGTTTTACTTCACGCACTCCCATCTCGTCTATGCTCGCTGTGATGTTTTTGACACCTTCGCAGTGTAACTGCTGACCACACGGAACAACACTGTACAATAGCGCGATGAACAAGAAGCACGACACCACCAATCCCAGCATCGCGGAGAACCGTAAGGCGCGGCATGACTATTTTATTGAAAGCACCTACGAAACCGGCATGGTGTTGCAGGGCTGGGAGGTGAAAAGCCTGCGTGCGGGTCGTGCTCAATTGAAAGAATCATATGTGTTCCTGAAAAACGGCGAAGCATTTTTGTATGGCGCACATATCTCGGCACTGCCAACAGCATCCACTCACATTATTCCGGATCCCATTCGCACCAGAAAACTATTATTGAATCGCGCCGAATTGAGTGGACTGATCGGCGCGGTGGAGCGCAAAGGCTACACACTGGTACCACTGGAGCTGTATTGGAAAACTGGCAAGGCAAAGCTGCGAATCGGTCTGGCTAAAGGTAAACAGGCGCATGACAAGCGCGCCAGCGAGAAAGACCGCGATTGGCAACGCGATAAGGCGCGGCTGATGCGCAAATAGTTTATCCGCTGGTTTCTTCGATAAAGTAGCGAGGACGTTTTTTGGTTTCGGAATAAATTTTCGCGACGTATTCGCCCAGCACACCAATACTCAGCAATTGAATGCCGCCCAGAAAATAAATCGGGATCACCGACGACGCCCAACCCGGCAGTGCCTGATTGGTAAACAGTTTCACCCACAGCACCCAGCACACCATGATCGCGCTGACCACGGATACAGCCAGCCCCATCATACTGATGAGACGCAAGGGAAACGCAGTGAACGAAGTAATGCCATCCAGTGCCAGCATGAGCATCTTGCGCAATGGATACTTGCTCTCACCCGCGAATCGTTCGGCACGATCATAGAATACTGTGGTGGTCTTGAACCCAAGCAGTGGAACGATGCCACGTAGAAACAGATTTACTTCAGAATATTGCTTCAAAGCATCAAGAGCACGTCTCCCAAGAAGGCGATAATCTGCATGGTTGTAGACCACCTTTACACCTAACATGGATAACAGCCGGTAGTAGACCTGCGCACTATTGCGTTTAAAAATAGTGTCGACATCGCGCTGCTTGCGTACGCCGAGCACAATCTCGTTTCCTGCACGATACGCGTCCAGCATCTGCTCAATCGCGCCGAGATCATCCTGTAGATCCGCATCGACACTGATTACCACATCACCTCTGGCTGCAAACAAACCCGCCATCAACGCGGTTTGATGTCCCCGATTGGCAGAGAGCTTGATACCTTTGATCAAACCAGATTGTTCGCTAAAGCCTTTGATCAAGTCCCAGGTATTATCTTTGCTGCCGTCATCTATATACATCACCTGCGAATCCGATGTGATCTTGCCAGCATTGATCAATCGGCCAATAAGTTCAACCATGCGTCGGTTGGTTTCCGGCAATACTTCTTTCTCGTTGTAACAAGGAATGACAATGGTCAGTAGAGGAGCATTCATGTTGATGGTCTTATCTATAATGGTCCAATACTGAACTCACTTGGCATCAGCAGCAATACCAGAACGTCGGAAAACCCACCAGCGTGAGGCAAGATAGGTGATCACTGTGTAGGGAATAGTTCCTAGTGCCTGAGCCAGATAGCTATTTACCTGCATCGACTGGATCAGCAGATGAACACAGCCTAGATTGGCAAAGTAAGCAATGAGGATCACCGTGAGAAAACGCGGCGCGATACTGATGAGCGATTCGCGCGACTGAAATGTCCAGCGTGAGTGAACCACCAGACTGAATAACACGCCCACCACGTAACCGACTGCATTAGCCGGCGTGTCGTCTACGCCGCCAAACCATTTAAGCGCGTAAATTGTCCCCAAACCGACAATGGTGTTGAGCACGCCAGTAATCGCAAACCGTAATAGAGATGACCCCAGCAGCTTTCTAACTTGGGCTTTCAGCATGGTCGACGCGACAAAAACATCACAAACTCCTATAATTTAACCGCATTATAGCGGCTACAACGATAGCCACGACAACGATACTGCTCGGCTGAGGTTACATGCCCATTGACCCGAAAGAATTTCGCGCCGCACTCGGATCATTTGCCACTGGCGTAACCATTGTCACCACACATAGCAAGAGTGGCGAAGACATTGGCGTAACGGCGAATAGCTTCAACTCCGTGTCACTGGATCCACCACTGGTGCTGTGGAGTCTTGCGAAAAACGCGATGAGCCTGCAAGCGTTTTCGGAATCCGGTTTCTTTACGGTTCATATTCTCAGCGCCGCACAAGATGCTCTTTCCAATCTTTTCGCAAAACGTGGTGTCGATAAGTTTGCCAATTTGAATATCTCGCGTGGCTTGGGCGACGCGCCGCTGATTCCCGACTGCGCTGCACGCTTCCAGTGCCGCACAGAATTCCGTTACGAAGGTGGCGATCACGTGATCTTCGTTGGGCGCGTCGAAGAATTTGAATACAGCAATCATAGTCCGTTGCTGTTTCACGGCGGCAAGTACGCCCACGCCGTACGCATCGATCCATCAACCGGGATTGTTACCGAAGAGCCCGACAGCAGCTTCAGTCAGGACTTCCTGATTTACCTGCTCGGGCGAGCACACCATCATCTATTTTTGTATCTGCGTAACGAGCTGGAGCGCTTCGGCCTCAATGAAGATGGCTGGTTTGTTCTGAGTCTGCTTGGGGTTTCAAGTGATCGCAGCATCGCCGAACTGGAACAATTGCTGGCCTATACCGGCAAACACATTACCGAAGAGCTGGTAACGTCGCTGGCCGAACATGACTTTGTCTGCCTGCATGGCGAGTTCGCACCGCAGACGCGCCTGACGTTGACCAATATAGGCCGTCGCGTGGTGATCGAGCTAGTAGGCGCTGGCAAAGCTGCTGAAGACCACGCAACACGAAACTTGACGCACGGTGAACAACAAGCATTGAAACAATCACTCCGGCGGCTGATTCTGGATACCTTTCCCCAGTCGGAATGACACCACGCACCAAATTCTGGCTTGCCGGAATTACTCATCGTCAATATAAAAATTGACGGGGATTTCAGCTTTAAACTATGACATAGTGCTGATTGCGTTCCGTGTTTTCTGCGACAATCAGCCTGACGAATTAGACACTCCGAACAATGACCCAGCCCATATTATTCAAAAACAGTGTATCCATCGCGTTGCTGGCGCTGGTTCAAACAACACTGTCTGCCATCGTTGCTGTCGTATCACTATTCTCCTTCGCACATTTCAGTGGCATGGATTTCGACACGCAATTCCCGGCGTTGTTTTTCGTCAGCGTGGTGTTGTGTCTGATGTTGATCCGCCCACCGGATGATATTCACTCGCAGATTAGCTTACAGCCCGAACTGGCCGTGTTGCGCCTTGTGGTTCAATGGTTGCTGATCGTCGCTATTCTGATATTCGCGTGCTTTGTGCTCGACCATCCATTGCATCCGCTCAGGGTTTTCATTGCATGGGCAATTATTACGCCGGTGATATTGATTGCTCTGACGTTGATCACGATGAGTATCGGTCGTCGCATGCTGATTCGCGCAGCCAACAATCGCGCAGCTGTGTTTGCCGGGTACAACGACATTAGCCGGGCATTGTCGATGGAACTGAAAAGTAATCCGGCATTTCGTCTGCAGGTAAAAGGCTTTTTCGATGATCGTGGTTACGAGCGGCTGGGAATTGAGGACAATGGCGAATTGATGGGCAGACTGGCCGACATGGGAGCCTTCGTAAAAGCCAACAATATCGATGTCATCTTTGTTGCGTTGCCAATGCGTCATGTTCAACGTGTACTGGATTTGCTCGACGATCTGCGCGACACCACCACCTCGATTTATTACGTGCCAGACATTTTCGTGTTTGATTTGATTCAAGCGCGGTTTGCAGAGATCAACGGCATTCCCGTGGTTGCCATGTGCGAAACACCTTTCCATGGTTACCGTGGCATCGCCAAGCGCTTGATGGACATCGCGTTCTCCGGCATTGCGTTATTATTGCTGTCACCAATACTGATTGGTGCGGCGATTGCGGTAAAACTCTCCTCGCCAGGTCCCGTGGTTTTCAAACAGCGGCGTTATGGACTGGATGGTCAGGAAATTGCAGTCTACAAGTTCCGCTCCATGCGCGTGACTGAAGACGGTGCGAAGGTAACTCAGGCTTCGAAGAACGACAGCCGCATTACAAAGGTTGGTGCATTCCTGCGCAAAAGTTCGATTGATGAACTGCCACAGCTTATCAATGTTTTGCAGGGTCGTATGAGCCTTGTGGGTCCACGCCCGCATGCGGTTGCGCATAACGAGCAATATCGCAAGCTGATCAAGGGCTACATGATCCGCCATAAGGTGTTGCCCGGTATCACCGGACTTGCACAAGTCAGTGGCTGTCGCGGTGAAACGGCGAAACTCGAAGAGATGGAAGCACGCGTTAACTATGATCTGGAATATCTACGCCACTGGTCACTGCGGCTTGACCTGAAGATCATGTTCCTGACAGCCTACAAGATATTCAAGGACGACAAGGCGTATTGATCCGTCACAGCGATCAGCGAGACAGAGCTACTTGCTAACTGCGATAGCGAACAGCCGCAGCAGAATTAATCGCTTTCACTTCCCCATCCGGCTTGTGATTTTCATTTGATCGGGGAATCAATCGAACACATCGTTCTTCATTAGCAGCGAGATGGAACCAGTTATCTTCCGCTCGATAGTGCTCGTCATTGACATGAACGAACATGGCTAGCCGTGACGGCTTGATGTTCAGGAGCCACTCCGCGCCTTCAGCAACAACGGAAACCTCCAACGCCACATCGGTAGTGCGCGACTCATGTCCTTGCGGGAAATGATAGGCAGTGGCCAGCACATCGCCATTCACCGCGTCCTTTAACACTGCAATATTCACATCGTGCGCGGGAGGCCCAAAACGATAGGAGTAATTGACATCAAAGAAGCGCCCGAGCAGCTCATTGGCTGATAGCTCTTCTGCGGAGTGTGGTGACAATGTCAAAGCTCGTTCTGAATTCATCAACACATTAGTCTCGCGCATGCACGCAAAGGAAACGACTACATCGCGCTGTTTGGGTGTATCGTTGATGACATGAATCGCGATGCCATTGACACCTTCATCGGTCATGGCGACTTGCAAGGGACGAAATGCGCGCCGCAGCGAATACCATGCTGCCTTTGGCTCACACTCCGAATCGACTACGCCCCAACCAGCACCGGGCATCAAATCTTGATACGTCCAAACGAGCCCACCGGCGCAAGTGGAGCGCTTGCGACGCCACTCGGCAAAAACCTGTTCCATCACTTCACCGGTCACTGCGCGAGAGAGTTCCAGATAGCGCCCAGGGTCAGTCCGTCGCAACATCATTGGATCAACTTTGAACAGATACTGGAGATAGAACTCACGCACATCTTCAAAGTCCCAAGACGCATTCATGTCACGAGGCAGACGTTGCTTCCACAATGGATGATGTACCGCTGGCACAGGCAGCGAATGATTCAGCGTGATGCTCTCAGGAACGTTGGAGAACGCCAGACACTCGGAGGCAAACTTCACTTCGGTACGTCGCACATCTTCGAGTGGTCGCATGTATGCACCCACGCCGTAATAATGCGTCACACCATGATTGGCAATAAAGGGAAGTTCACCACCAAAAGGCGAATTCTTTACAAACGGGACATCTGGTCGAATAGCGTTGCATGTATCGGGTAATAATGAATCGAACAACGGCCCCGTCCAGGCATCGGCTGGAAAGCCCAGCATTGCCGCTTGCTGTGATACTTCGCTGCCACCACAAAGCATGGTGATGCTTGGTGACAATTGTGTGCGTCGCAAGAATTGAGTCACTTCTTCGCGAATACTGCCCGCGAAATTTTCATCGGCAACGGGGTAGTCAAAGTTGGCAAACATGAAGTCCTGCCACACCATGATGCCGAGTTCATCGCACAATTCGTAGAACGCATTTGATTCGTACAACATGGTGCCGCCGACGCGCAACATGTTCATGTTTGCCTCCCGCATCAACTTGAGCCACGATGCATACGTTTCCCGAGAACCAGAAAGGCTCACGATATCGGCATTCGTCCAGCACGCGCCGCGGCAGAATATCCGCACGCCATTGACCTTCACTGCATAGGACTTGCCGTCAGTACCACGATCCACTTCGATGCGACGAAATCCAGTCTTGCCAAGCGATATCTTATTGTCATTGATAACGACTGAAACATCATAAAGCGGTGATTCACCATGTGTGTGCGGCCACCATGCTTTGACATTGTTTAGTTCCAGTGTGCCGCTCCACGCATCACCTTCACATCGCATCTGTATGGATTGGCCAGCGCACTCAAGCGCCAATGGCGTATTGATGTTCCTTGCCTTCAGCGACACATGAAGAAGGCCTCTATCAACTTCATCGAGATGAGAACGAACATCAATGTCAGTTAATGTGACTTCGCTTGCCGGTATCAGATCAATTGAACGCCATGGACCTACAGCATGTACTTCTGGACACCAACCGGGCATGTTGCCTAGTAACGTGATGCGGACTGAGCGCAATGTATTGGGAACGATCATCGCCGGGCGCCAACGCGCCCGCTTGGTAGGTTGCTTCAATAAGGCAGTCAACGCTCTGAAGCAAATAACGAGTTCGTTCTCACCTTTCAATTCGACGTTGACCTTATGCGCAACGAACATGTTGGTGGACCGCAGAATCGTCTGGCCGTTAAGCCATACTTCAGCCAACGTTGCGAGTCCGTTAAAGCGCAACAGAAATTTACCATCGCCGACAAAAGTCGTGCGATACCAATGATCGGCGTCATGCAAAGGTGTGGGTGTTTCGATATTCCAGGTGCCCGCATTGGTCATGGCCTGGGCCACTGTTCCTGGCACAACAGCGGGTATCCAGTACTGAACTGTAGAGAGTGCTTGCGGTGATTCAATGGCGCCAGATGCAGTGGTGGTTAACTGCCACTGTTGATTCAGTTGAATAACGCCGTTGGTAATAAAGTCAGGCATGCGTTTCTTTTATCTCGCCCAGCTTCTCAGTCGTCAATGCTGACAGAGAAGTCCAGCATAGAGATCAACCTTGAAACTTCGACAGCGTTGCAAACACGTTGTCGTATGCAATGGCCAGCGGTTCCAGACCAGCGACGAAGCTGTCGAACTTCTTGCGCGTCACTGCGCGCGCCAGCTGGAACTGAATGGT
>DATAHE010000178.1:0-1895 GCA_036263355.1 Steroidobacteraceae bacterium
AAGAAGTCGCGACTGGCAGAACTGATCGAAACGCAGACAACCTTGAAACGCGATATCGCAAAGATCGAATCCGAGTGGATGTCGAAGCTGGAAGAGTATGAACAGGCCGTAAAATAAGCACTCTATTAAAGTCTATGGTGCTCGTTAACGGTCGTGCACGAATATGGGTCCGGATCCGGCTCATCAAAACGTCGGGTTCAATCACGAGTACGTAATTGGTTCTCTTTCAGAGTGGCGACTATTTCTTTAAATGCCTTCGTCGCTACCGATCTACATAAGTAGTTCATCCCGAGCCAGGAATTGGAGGAGTAATCAGCAACAATAATAGTACGTCCGCGAAAATGGACTTCGGTACTGAGCAAATCTTGACCGGCTAGTGAACCAAGCGTCGCCCTCGCGCCTGGATTCCGTTGTTGGTAATCCTTGATGACTATGTCTGCGATCTCAACGTCCGAGATCATATACTGTTTATCATGCGCATGTTCTTCGTAGGCTCGCTCAATTAGCGGGATGACTTTATCGTTCCCGCTGCATTCAACGCACTGCCAATGAATATTCAATTTTGGTAATTGATTTGCATCCAGCTTTCCATTTTCACCGACGCCATGAGAGCCTGATGCTATCGCATCAAGCCGGTCAGATGCTGACTGGCCCAAAATGCATTGACTGCTTAAGATCAATAGGAACGTCAAGCATCTTACGACATTCATTCCATCACCTCATTCCATATCTCGATGACCTTGTTGCGCTCTTCCATAAACTCATCATCACCAATCACATTACTGCCGCCTGCGAGTGACAAATGATGAATACGTTCGCGATACTTGCGATAGGTAAGAGTGAGAAAATCCACCGTGGTTTGTGAAACAATATTTCCCGATGCCAGACTTTCCAGCTGACGAATGTTGTCGGTGAACAGAATAATCGGTGGAAACTCATCAGCCCACTTCAGCATCCAGTATTGCACCAAAAACTCGATGTCGGCGATGCCACCCGCATCCTGCTTTAAATCAAACTGACCGGGCTTGGCCTTGGACAGTTCTTCACGCATGCGTTGCCGCATCTTGCGCACTTCTTCTTTCAGCGTGTCGCGTTTGATGGCTTCACGCAGAATGGTCATGCGAATCTGTTCAAACGCTTCCATCACGTGCACATCACCAGCTACCGCCCGCGCACGAATCAATGCTTGATGTTCCCAGGTCCAGGCTTCCTTGCGTTGATATTCATCAAAGCGTTGTAGTCCCTGCACCAACAGACCTCCTTTGCCACTGGGGCGCAAACGGATGTCAACTTCATACAATCGTCCGGCACGTGTATGTGTTGTTAACAAATGCATCAAGCGCTGACCCAGTCGTGCAAAGAACACCGCATTATCGATGGAGTTGTCGCCCACCGTTTGTTGGTAAGCACCTTCAGAATCATGCAGGAATACCAGATCAAGATCCGAGCCATAGCCGAGTTCAATGCCGCCAAACTTGCCATAGGCAACGACCACTACACCGGCAACGTGTGCATCTTTCTCAGATGCCCCGTAGCGTGGTAAACCATGCAGGGCGACGGCCCGTTTCCACGCTATCTTCAATGCGCGCGCCACAATCAACTCAGCGAGATCAGTTAAGCGATCGCTGACTTTCATCAATGGCAGCAAGCCGCTTAAGTCGGCGACAGCAATGCGGAACATTACGATACGCTGGAATTCGCACAGCAATTCTACTTCACGTTCTTCATCCTGTGCATCGCTGCGATCCAGCTTGAATTGCAGATCATGCGCAATGGATTCGCGCGTAGGCAGATTGTTCAACAACTCCGTATCGTTTAACTCATCCAGCAACAACGGGAATGAAGCCATCTGCTGCGCAAGAAACTCGCTTTGTGAGCACAGGTTGATCATGCGT
>DATAHE010000179.1:0-3495 GCA_036263355.1 Steroidobacteraceae bacterium
CGGCGTACTGCTGCGTGGCACCAAGCGTGAAGACGTGGAACGCGGCCAAGTGCTGTGCAAACCCGGCTCCATCAAGCCACACACCAAGTTCGAAGCCGAAGTGTACGTATTGACCAAGGAAGAAGGCGGTCGTCATACCCCTTTCTTCAAAGGCTATCGTCCGCAGTTCTACTTCCGTACCACGGACGTGACCGGTGCGTGTGAACTGCCTGAAGGCGTAGAAATGGTGATGCCTGGCGACAACATCAAGATGGTGGTTGAACTGATCAACCCGATCGCGATGGAAGATGGACTGCGCTTCGCGATTCGCGAAGGCGGCAAGACCGTCGGCGCAGGCGTCGTTGCGAAAATTATTAAGTGATGCAGTTGGCGAGGAAGGCAACGTCTTCCTCGTCTTTACCGAATTGAGAGAGTAACTATGGCTACCAATCAAAATATCCGTATCCGCCTGAAGGCTTACGATCATCGCCTGATCGACACCTCAGCCAAGGAAATCGTGGATACCGCCAAGCGCACTGGCGCGACGGTACGCGGCCCTGTACCGCTGCCTACCAAGATGGAGCGTTTCACCGTGCTGGTTTCGCCACACGGCGATAAGGACGCGCGTGACCAGTATGAGCTGCGTACCCACAAGCGCTTGATGGACATTCTGAATCCAACGGACAAGACCGTTGATGCGTTGATGAAGCTGGAATTGCCAGCGGGCGTTGACGTTCAAATCAAGCTGAACTGATCCCTTAAGAAAATTAAGGTAAATGTGGGTTCTCATGTGAGCCCACATTATTTTTCGTAAGGGCTTGCAATCCCTTAGCACATCACTAGAATACGCGGCTCTTTTGCGCCGAGGTCTGGCCCACAATCAACAGCCAATTGGCTGATGACCACCGAGGGTACCGCTTGAGCGACGCACCTCCCATCCGGGGCGGCTTGCATCACTCACCGGTAAATATCCAGAACCCTGCACTGCAGGTGCGGCGCAATTTCGTTGACAGCAAAAATGCTGTTGAAAATAGGCTTACAGCGTCAGCCAATCGTAGCTGGCGCAGTGAATTGAGGAATAGTAAATGAGCACTGCCAAGACCCTGGGTCTGGTCGGCCGCAAAGCCGGCATGACGCGTGTGTTCACAGAAGCTGGTGAAACTGTACCAGTGACTGTGATCCAGGCGCTGCCCAATCGTGTTACTCATGTCAAGTCACTTGAGGTTGACGGCTATCGTGCCATCCAAGTGGCCTATGGCGATCGCAAGGCGTCCCATTGCAATAAATCGTTGGCTGGTCATTACGCCAAGGTCAAAGTGGCTCCCGGTCAATCGTTGAGCGAATTCCGCATTAACGAGACGCAGGCCAATGAATACAAGCCTGGCTCTGAATTGAATGTTTCTTTATTCGCAGCTGGTCAGCTGGTGGACGTGACTGGTACGACAATCGGTAAGGGATTTGCCGGTACGATGAAGCGTCACAACTTCGGTGGTGGCCCAGCTTCACACGGTCACTCTGTTACGCATCGTGCTCCTGGTTCTATCGGTCAACGTCAAACTCCAGGCCGTGTGTTCCTTGGTAAGAAGATGTCCGGTCACATGGGTGTGGACCGTCGCACCATTGAAAATTTGCAAGTGGTTCGCGTTGATGCGGAGCGCAATCTGCTGTTGATCCGCGGCGCGGTACCTGGTGCTCCCGGTGGTGAAGTGGTGGTGCGTCCTTCCGTGAAAGCTGCTCGTCAGGCAGCGCGCGTCAAGCAGATGCCCAACAAGAAGTAAGCGGAGCACATCAATATGAAACTCAAGCTACTTAAGTCCAAAGCCCAGGCGGGCGAGTTGCAAGTATCTGATGCAACCTTCGCACGCGATTACAACGAAACACTGGTGCATCAGGTTGTTGTTGCATATATGGCCGCAGGGCGCGCGGGCACCAAGCGTCAACTCAGCAAGTCTGAAGTGCGTGGTGGTGGCCGCAAGCCGTGGAATCAAAAAGGTACAGGCAGTGCGCGTGCCGGTTCAACCCGTAGCCCGATTTGGGTGGGTGGTGGTCGTGCTTTTGCTGCACGCCCTCGCGATTATTCGCAGAAGGTCAATCGCAAGATGTACCGCGCTGCGTTGCAGGTGATGTTGTCCGAACTCGCTCGTCAGGATCGCTTTGCCGTAGTCGAATCGCTCGACATCGAAGGACCAAAGACCAAGTTGCTCGCCACCAAGTTGAAAGACCTGGGTTACGAGAAAGTATTGGTATTGATCGAAGGTTATGACGAGAAACTGGAGCTGGCTGCACGCAACTTACCCTATGTGGATGTGTTGCCTGCATCGTCGGTAGATCCGGTTTCTCTGGTTGGTTTTGAAAACGTGCTGGCCACTGTAGGTGCTGTGCGTGTGCTAGAGGAGAAACTGGCATGAGCAAGGAACGGTTGTTAAGCATTCTGGTAGCGCCACACGTATCTGAAAAAGCTGCGTTGGCCTCGCAGGATGGTAATCACGTTGTATTTCGCGTGCGTCGCGATGCTTCGAAACCTGAAATCAAGGCGGCTGTAGAGATGCTGTTTGAAGTCAGTGTTGCCAACGTGAATGTAGTGAATGTGTTGGGCAAGCAAAAGCGCTTTGGTCAACGCATGGGCTGGCGTTCTGATTTCAAGAAGGCCTATGTACGACTCGCACCTGGGCAGACCATTGATTTCAGTGGCGCTCAAGGTTGATGGGAAGGTAAATAATCATGGCGCTTATTAAATCCAAACCCACGTCTCCTGGCCGTCGTTTCCAGGTCAAGATTGACCGTTCGCACTTGCACAAGGGCGGACCGCTGGAATCGTTACTGGTTGCCAAGAAATCAACGGGTGCACGTAACCACTTTGGTCGTATTACCACTCGTCATCAAGGTAATGGCCACAAACAGAAGTACCGCATGGTTGACTTCTTGCGTGACAAAGATGGCATCCAGGGCAAGGTCGAGCGCCTTGAATACGATCCGAATCGTACTGCGCATCTGGCATTGGTGTTGTACACCGATGGCGAGCGCCGTTACATCATCGCGCCAAAGGGCGTAAATCCTGGCGATGTGGTTTCTTCCGGTCCTGAATCACCGATCAAGCCCGGCAATGCCATGCGTTTGCGTGACATTCCCGTTGGTTCGATGATTCATTGTATCGAGTTGAAGCCCGGCAAAGGCGCGCAGCTGGCACGTAGCGCTGGTGGTTCTGCACAGTTGGCTGCTCGCGAAGGTGCCTATGCCACCATTCGCTTGCGTTCCAACGAAATGCGCAAAGTGCATGTTGATTGTCGCGCCACGATTGGCGAAGTCAGCAACGATGAGCATAACTTGCGCAGCTACGGCAAGGCTGGCGTGAAGCGCTGGCTGGGTATTCGCCCCACCGTTCGCGGTGTGGTGATGAATCCCGTTGATCACCCGCACGGTGGTGGCGAAGGCCGTTCACCGCAAGGTAATCCGCATCCCGTCAGTCCTTGGGGTTGGAAGACCAAGGGCAAGAAGACTCGCACCAACAAACGCACC
>DATAHE010000180.1:0-6098 GCA_036263355.1 Steroidobacteraceae bacterium
CGCAAGGTACATATCGTTCGCATCAACGGACTGACGGCGCAGTTTGGCGTCGAAGTTGAAACCACCCGTAGTGAAACCACCGCTGTTCATCAGGTAGTACATGGCAGGTGTCAGTTCCTGAGCATTGTTCGGGAACTGGTCTGTGTCCCAACCATTGCGAGGATCACCGCGGTTCATGTCAACGGAACCGAAGATGCCGTAAGTGATCGCAGCAGCAACTTCGTGTTCGAAGTCCAGACCAGCCAGCGTGGCATGATTGACTTCGATGTTGACCTTCACTTCTTTTTCCAGGCCATACTTCTGCAAGAAGGCAAATACGGTCGCAGTGTCGCGATCGTACTGGTGCTTGGTTGGTTCGAAAGGCTTTGGTTCGATCAGGATCGTGCCCTTGAAGCCGATCTTATGCTTGTGATTTACCACCATCGAGAGGAAGCGGCCGAACTGGTCCAGTTCGCGCTTCAGATCGGTGTTCAGCAAGCAATCGTAACCTTCGCGACCGCCCCACAACACATAGTTCTGGCCGCCCAGACGATGAGTGGTTTCGAGCATGAAGCGCACTTGCGCGCAGGCATAGGCAAATACTTCAGCACTTGGGCTGGTAGCGCCGCCGCCAGCAAAACGGGCGTGACTGAAAAGGTTGGAGGTGCCCCACAGCAGTTTCATGCCGGTTTGCTGCATCTTCGCAGCCATGCCGTCTTCGATCTTCTTCAGATTGGTTTGATGCTCGCTCAGGTTATGAGCGGTCGCCATCGCGTCTACATCATGAAAGCAGAAGTAAGGAATCGATAGGCGGGTAAAGAAATCGAATGCAGCATCAAGCTTCTGGTCTGCCATTTCCTGGGTAATGACGGGGCCGAGCCAGGGGCGTGGCAATGTGCCTGCGCCGAAGATGTCGTTACCGGGCCAATTGAATGAATGCCAGTAGCACACAGCAGGGCGCAACCAGTCTTCCATGCGCTTGCCTAGCACCACGCGATCCTTGTTATAGACACGATACGCAAGATCGTTATTGGTATCCGGTCCCTCGTAACGAATCGGCGTGATGTTCTTGAAAATGGTCATAAAATTAAAACTCCCGAAACACAGATTTAAGTTGTCGATACACGGAAGCAAACACCGGACGCCGGCGTCGCATCAATTCAGACAGTTCTTCGTTGGGTGCAATCACGCGTTCAACCGGAGGCGCAATGCAAACCGAGCGAGGATCTTCATTTGTTACCGCAATTCGGCCCAAACGTGCGGCACCGAAGGCTGCACCGACTTCACCGCCAGAACGGCGAGTCAGGGGACGATTGAGCGCCGAAGCCAGCAGCTCGTTCCAGTAGTTCAGTCGAGAACCACCACCTACGACGTTGATCTCGGCGATATCACTACCTGCTTCAAGCAGCGAGTCTAGTCCTTCAGCAAATCCCAATGCTACACCTTCCAACACAGAATTAATCAGGTCAGCCCCTGAAGTTTCACCGGACAGGCCGAAGAAAACGCCACGCGCGAAAGGATCATTATGCGGGGTTCGTTCGCCAGACAAATAAGGAAGGAAGATCGGGGTGGTCTTTTTTAAACCGGCGTCCTGTGCCGCTTGAGTTGCCGTTACCACATGCCCAAAGTTGCCGACGCCGACGGCCCAGTCCAAGGCACTTGCAGCACTCAGCATTACCGACATTTGATGCCAGCGCTTGGGGATCGCATGGCAGAAAGCATGTGCAGCCTTTTCTGCATTGGGACGGAATTTATCGGTAACGACAAATAACACGCCGGAGGTGCCGAGCGATAAGAAAGCCTGTCCCGGTGATATAACGCCACTGCCCACTGCGCTGGCTGCGTTATCACCACCCCCACCCGCAACCACCACTTCGTCCAGTCCCAGCAGTGAAGCGACATCAGATTTAAGCTTTCCTGCGGGCTGCGTGCCTTCTACCAGGGCTGGCATATGAGATTTATTCAGGCCGGTGGCCTTCAACATGGCATCGGACCATTGACGCTTTTCAACATCCAGCCACAAAGTACCGGCCGAATCGGACATGTCGCTGATCTTTTCGCCGGTGAGCTTCAGTCGCAGATAATCTTTAGGCAACAGAACGCTGGCGGTCTTGGCAAAAACTTCGGGTTCATGCTTCTTAACCCACAGCAGTTTCGGCGCGGTGAATCCTGGCATCGCCAAGTTTCCCGTGATTTGACGGGACTTGGGTTCGTTCTTTTCCAGCTCGGCGCATTCGGCTTCACAACGACCGTCATTCCATAAAATGGCTGGTCGCAATACCTGGTCTTTGGAATCCAGCAGGACTGCTCCGTGCATCTGGCCACTTAGGCCAATACCGCGAACCGCTTTGCGGATATCGGCGGGGAGCGCTCTAACGGCTTCCACTGAGGCATGCCACCACTCTTCAGGATTTTGTTCTGACCATAATGGCTGAGGGCGCTGGACTCCCAATGGAGAAGAAGCTTGCGCCGCAATGCGGTCATTTTCGTCAAGCACAACGGCTTTGACACTGGATGTGCCAAGGTCGATACCCAAAAACATATTTGTTGCCCCCAAGGGAGAAAATCAATGGATAAGTGTTAACCCTATCATATACTTTATTAGATGATGGCGGGAGAGATTGCAGGGCGGATTGTGAGCTGAAACAAGCTTCACAACGCGTCCTGGATTAAATTCGTTTAGTCTCGCCGGCAAGTCTCCAGGCTGGTTTGACGAAACCTGTTGCAGGCAACGGTTTCGTTACGCTGTCTTATGGAAATGAATGATAAAGAATCAGTTGTCGATGTTGCGGCGACCTTCGCCATTAAACAAAATAAATCAGTGGGTGATCAATGATTGTTATTTCGAAAATGAAGCAAGCCAGTGCGATCTTTTTTAGTCTGACGTTAGGCAATCTCGCTTCACTTTCTATTGCCGCACATGTCGCTCCACAACCGACGATGCAGCCTGCGTACAAAAATCCGTCGGCCCCAGTTGAAGTCCGCGTCGAGGATTTGCTGCAGCGGATGACACTCGAGGAAAAGGTCGCGCAGCTATGTGCTGTATGGCAGGGAAAGAAAGATTTCCTCAACGCGAACAATGAGCTGGACATGAAGAAATTCGCTCAGCTATATCCAGATGGCTTGGGACATTACACGCGACCGAATGATGTCAAGGGTGCAGGCAGCCCACGCATCGTCCCCTATCACAATATTCGTGAAACGGTTGAGCTGGTCAATGTGTTGCAACACTACGCGGTAGAACGCACCCGTCTGGGTATACCCATCCTGTTTCATGAGGAAGCCTTGCATGGTTATCAGGCGGCAGGCACAACGAGTTTTCCACAAGCGATTGGCCTGGCATCGTCGTGGGATCCAGAGTTGATCCGTCAGATCAATAGTGTGATCGCGCGTGAAGTAAGCGTTCGCGGTGTCAGTGTGGTGTTATCGCCGGTGGTGGATGTGGCGCGTGATCCACGCTGGGGACGTATCGAAGAAACATTTGGTGAAGATCCCTATCTGGCCGGTGAAATGGGTGTGGCAGCCGTTACGGGTCTGCAAGGTGAAAATCGCACCCGTTCATTGGTTCCGGGAAAAGTATTCGCGACGTTGAAACACCTTACCGGACATGGACAACCAGAAAGTGGCACTAACGCAGCACCAGCTCCGATCTCACAACGTGAGTTACGTGAAAGTTTTTTTCCACCCTTTGAAGAAGTCGTACATCGCACCGGCATCAGTGTAGTGATGCCTTCGTTTAACGAAATCGATGGTGTCCCCAGTCATGCAAACAAGTGGTTGTTGAATGATGTGTTGCGCGGTGAGTGGGGTTATACCGGCGCGATCTTCAGTGATTACGATGGTGTGAGTGAGCTGAAAGGCTTGCACCATCTGACCGACACAACGACCGGCGCCGCATTATTGGCATTGAATGCAGGCGTTGATGGTGATTTGCCCGATGGGCTTGCTTATCGATTGCTCACAAAAGCGGTGCGTGACGGTTTGATCTCAGAGGAAAAAGTAAACACCGCAGTGCGTCGCGTGTTGAGCATAAAATTTCGTGCTGGATTATTTGAACATCCATACGCAGATGCAGCGAAGGCAGAAGCTATCACTAATAATGCCGAAGCAAGGGCGCTCGCTTTGAAAGCTGCTCAACGCACTATCGTTCTGTTGAAGAACGATGGCACGTTGCCCTTGGCAATTCCATCATCTGCGAAACCCACTATAGCCGTTATTGGCCCCAACGCTGCAGTTGCGCGTCTAGGTGGTTACTACGGCATTCCACCGCATAGTGTTTCTATTCTTGAAGGCATCACGAATAAAGTTGGAGCACGTGCAAACATTCTGTTTGCGCAAGGTGTGAAGATTACCGAGAACGATGACTGGTGGGTGGATGAAGTGAAGTTGTCCGACCCGATTGAGAATCGCAAATTGATTGCAGAGGCGGTGCAGGTTGCGAAACGCTCTGATGTGATCGTACTCGCCGTTGGCGATACCGAACATACTAGTCGCGAAGGCTGGGCAGCAAATCATCTTGGCGATCGCACCAGTCTTGACTTGGTTGGCGAACAGAACGAATTGTTTCGCGCCATGAAAGCAACGGGCAAGCCTGTTATCGTGGTGCTGATCAATGGTCGACCAGCGTCCACCATAGAGATTGCCGAGCAAGCCAATGCGCTACTAGAAGGCTGGTACCTGGGTGAGCAGGGCGGCAATGCGATGGCCGATGTGTTGTTTGGTGACGTGAATCCTGGTGGCAAGTTGCCAGTCACCATTCCGCGCAATGTTGGCCAGTTGCCAATGTTCTACAACTACAAACCGTCGGCACATCGCGGTTACTTGTTCGATACCGCCAAGCCGCTATTTCCTTTTGGCTTTGGTTTAAGTTACTCGACGTTCAAATTAAGTGCACCGAAACTGTCGGCTGACAGGATTCGCATTAATGGCACGGTGAAAGTTAGTGTCGATGTGACCAACACCAGCACACGCAAGGGTGACGAAACGATACAATTGTATGTTCATGACAAGGTGAGCTCGGTAACAAGGCCGGTCAAGTTGTTGAAAGGTTTTCAGCGTGTAACCTTGGCAGCGGGAGAAACGCGTACAGTCGTGTTTGACGTAACACCTCACAGTCTGGAAATGTGGAATGACAAAATGCAACGAGTGGTGGAGCCGGGTGAATTTGAAATCATGACTGGCCCTGACTCCGTAGAACTGCAAACAGCTGTGCTGAATGTTGAGTAACCAAAGTTCTCCGTGTGATGTGCGGAGCGAACTTGTATCGAATGTTTGTACGGAATGATTGATGAGATTGAGATGCCGAAAATAGTTTCCGCAAAAGTAATTGTGACAAGCCCTGGCCGTAACTTCGTGACCTTGAAGATCGAGTGCGAGGGTGGGGTATATGGATTGGGTGATGCCACACTGAATGGTCGTGAGCTGTCCGTGGTGTCGTATCTGAATGATCATGTCATTCCTTGTTTGATTGGTCGCGATGCCCATCGCATTGAAGATACCTGGCAGTTCTTCTACAAAGGGGCCTATTGGCGTCGAGGTCCGGTGACCATGTCCGCCATTGCCGCAGTGGATATGGCGCTGTGGGATATCAAAGGAAAGATCGCGAATCTGCCTGTGTATCAATTGCTCGGCGGAGCCTCGCGCGAAGGGGTCATGGTCTATGGCCATGCCAATGGCAAGACCATTGATGACACCATTGCTGCGGCTGTGCATTACAAAGAGATGGGCTATAAAGCCATTCGTCTTCAGTCCGGTGTGCCAGGCTTGGCGTCTACTTACGGCGTTTCCAAGGACAAGATGTTCTATGAACCGGCCGATGCCGATCTGCCCACTGAAAACCTCTGGTCCACAGAGAAGTATCTACGTTCCGTTCCGCCTCTATTTGAGAAAGCCCGTGAAGTCTTGGGCTGGGATGTACATCTGCTGCATGACATCCATCATCGCCTTACGCCCATCGAAGCAGGCCGCTTAGGCAAAGACTTGGAACCTTATCGTCCCTTCTGGCTGGAAGATGCGACCCCTGCTGAGAATCAGGAGAACTTCCGCCTCATTCGTCAGCACACCACCACGCCATTGGCGGTCGGTGAAATCTTCAATACCATCTGGGACTGCAAACAGCT
>DATAHE010000181.1:0-11131 GCA_036263355.1 Steroidobacteraceae bacterium
GGTAACTCATCAACACTTAGCGTGAAGTCATGCTCAACCGTATCCTTGTTGATGACATGCACCGTATAAACGTTCTCGATCCGGCCATCACTGAGTTCGCGATACAGCGACTTGCGATCGCGCAGCACATCGACTTGCACCAGGTTGCGATGCGTGACGGCATAGGCAAATCCAGCGATCAACAGACCGAGCAGCGCTGCATAAATAAAAGTACGCGGACGCATGACATGCGGCGCATTGCCTTCAATCGAAGCCTGTGTGGAATAACGCACCAAACCGCGTGGATAATTCATTTTATCCATCACCGCATCGCACGCATCAATGCAGGCTGCGCAGGCAATGCATTCGTACTGTAAGCCTTTGCGGATATCGATACCGGTGGGACAGGCTTGAACACACAATGTACAGTCAGTGCAATCACCAAGACCCTGCGATTTGTAATCCAGGCCACGTGCACGCGAACCACGGGGCTCACCACGTACGGTGTCGTAGGCAATGATCAAGGTGTGCTTATCGAACATTGCACTTTGAAAGCGCGCATAAGGACACATGTACTTGCACACTTGCTCGCGCAGGAAACCGGCGTTGCCATACGTTGCAAAGCCATAAAAGAACACCCAGAAGGTTTCCCATGGACCGGTGGTGAAAGTCATCAACTCCTGAAACAGTTGACGGATGGGCGTGAAGTAGCCAACAAAGGTGAAGCCCGTGTACAACGCAAAGCTGACCCACATCACTTGCTTGGATGTCTTGCGCCACAGCTTGTTGAATGACCACGGTGCTTTATCAAGCTTGATGCGTTGTTGGCGTTTGCCTTCTGCGAGTCGCTCCATCCACACAAAAATATCAGTCCACACTGTTTGCGGACAGGCATAGCCGCACCACAATCGACCTGCCAATGCTGTGACAAAAAACAACGTCAAGGCAGCGATGACCAGCAGCCACGCCAGAAAGATAAAGTCCTGTGGCAGAAAGGTGAGCCCGAAGATATAAAACTTGCGCGCAGGCAGATCAAACAATACGGCCTGATGCCCATTCCACTTCAACCATGCCACGCTGTAGAACAAGCCAAGCAATACGATGGTGGCAATAGTTCGCAGACGTCGAAAACGACCTTCCACCTCACGCGGATAAATTTTCTGGTGAGCTGCGTAAAGGAAATCTACATCGTTGTTGTTATTGTTTTGATCATTGGTCACTTTGCTCAAGGTTCGCTCTGCTTTGCCTTGCTGGCATCTGACTGAAAGTGTTCATATGAAGTGTCCAGCATGTAGGCAGTCAGGCTGGCCGCGCAGGCGGACATGAACCAGAAAAAGAAAAATCCCAACGCATAACCACCCATGCGGCTTGGCAGCCACCAGGGATGATTCAATAGCTCCAGCAGGTAATCGGGATCGATAAAGGCAAAGAAGATCATGGTGGCAACGCAGGCAACCAGAAACGAAGTCCACGTCACTACTGCAATGTCTTCACGCAGACGCGACCAGTGAGTGAGCTCTGGCTGATCATCATTCTCTGGTGTTGTCGTCATGCAGTAACGCCTTGTTCAAATAACATCATGTAAACGTGGACGGCTGTGGCTGATGTGATGGCATTAAACAAAATGATGAGTCATTCCCGCGCAGGCGGGAATCCTGTAGAACAATTCCGGTCATGGTGAGCCCGTCGAACCATTCATTATTTGATTTTGATGAACTCTTCGACAAGCTCAGGGTGAACGGATTAACACTGGATACCCGCCAGCGCGGGAATGACTCAGTAGTCACCGATAACGATGGCGCGTATCTGACTTCATCGTTACTTGAAATGCAATTCATTGATGCGATAACCCATAAACGTAAGCGGCCAGCATCTTGACCTTGGTTTCGCCCAGTATAGGCATATGCGCAGGCATTTCGTTATTGCGACCATTACCAATGGTCTCGCGCAACGTTGCCATGCTGTGACCATACAGCCATACATTGTCTGTCAGGTTAGGCGCACCCAGTGTTTGATTGCCTGTGCCATCAACGCCGTGACAAGCAATGCAAATGGTTTCGAATCTTGCTTTGCCTGCAGCGACCCAATCGGCCGGTGCTTCACGACCACTCAGGCTCAACACATAGGCGGAAGCTTCTTCTACACCTTGCTGTCCCAGCATCGCGCCCCACGCAGGCATCACGCCTTTACGTCCATTGGCGATGGTCTCGTAAATGGTTTCGGGCGCACCGCCCCATAGCCAATCATCGTCAGTGAGATTGGGAAAGCCTTTGGCGCCACGTGCATCCGAGCCATGACATACCGAGCAGTTATTGGCGAACAGATTTTTCGCTGCTGCCATTGCCTCGGTGTCTTTCGACAACGCTACGATGTCGGTGGTTGCTACACGATTGAATCGCGTATCGAACGCCGCCTGTGCGCTCGCTTGTTCTTGCGCCAGCTGTGTGGTCGAGCTCCAGTTGCCTGAGCCATTGTAAGTTCCCAGGCCCGGATACAGAAAGAAATAAACGCCACCAAACACGATGGTGATAATGAATAGACCCAACCACCAGCGTGGCATGGGGTTATTCAGTTCCTTGATACCATCCCATTCGTGACCGGTAGTTTCGGGTTCGTTTACTGATTTATCGCCACGACGTTTTGCAGTCCACCAGATCAACCATAGACAGGCAACAATATTGCCGATGGTCAATACAACCATGATAAGTGCGACGGTTGAATTCATGATTGCGAACTCCCGTTCGATTCTTTGTTCGTTACTGAGTCAGCAGCTGGGTTCACCACTGGCGAATCTTCCAGCGGCAGTCTCGCTGCCTGATCATAGATGCTCTTGTTACGCTTGCTGTACACGTAGATGACCATACCGATAAACGCCAGCATCAATACCAGTGTCAGTACACCGCGAACGATACCCATTGAAAGTTCAGTACTCATTGTGCATCTCCGTGGTACTTCAACCCTTGCAGATAATTGATCACGGCTTCCAGTTCAGTCTTGCCTTTCACTTCATCGGTTGCAGCAGCGATTTCAGCATCGCTATAAGGAGTGCCCAACATGCGTAATACCTGCATCTTCTTCACGATGTCCGAACCATCCAGTTTGTTTTTAGCCAGCCATGGAAAGCCGGGCATATTGGATTCAGGCACGACATCGCGTGGATTCAACAAGTGCACACGATGCCATTCATCTGAATAACGACCACCAACGCGGGCCAGATCGGGCCCGGTCCGTTTGGAACCAAACTGGAAAGGATGGTCGTATACCGATTCCCCAGCGACTGAATAGTGGCCGTAACGATCTGTATCGCCCTTTAATGTGCGAACCATTTGTGAATGACAGTTGTAGCAGCCTTCACGTACATAGATATCGCGACCTTCCAGCGCCAGGGGCGAGTAAGGTTTTACACCGGGCGAGGGTTGTACTACGGAGCTCTGAAAATATAGCGGGACGATTTCAACCAGACCACCGACGCTGATCACCAGTGCAATCAGAACGCCCATTAATCCAATCTTTCTTTCAACGGTATCGTGACTAAATTTGGCATGACTCATGATGTGCTCCCTCAGGCGGCTACCGGTTGCGTTGAAGAACGTGTCTGTGGTGCTGAAGGTGATTGCAACGTTTTAATCACGTTGTAGACCATGATCAGCATGCCGATCAGGAACAAGCTTCCGCCGAGCAGACGAATCGCATAGTAGGGATACGTGAACTTCAGTGATTCAACAAAGCTGTACGTCAACGTGCCATCGGTATTGGTGGCGCGCCACATCAAGCCTTGCATCACACCGGCGATCCACATCGATGAGATGTACAACACCACACCGATGGTGGAGATCCAGAAGTGCAGATCAATCAGACGTGTACTCCACATGCCCGCTTTGCCGAACACTTTTGGAATCAATGCGTACATGGTGCCGATGGTGATAAACGCCACCCAGCCCAGGGCGCCGGAATGCACGTGACCAATGGTCCAGTCGGTATAGTGAGAAAGTGCATTCACTGTCTTGATCGACATCATCGGTCCTTCGAAGGTACTCATGCCATAGAACGACAACGAGACAATCAGGAACTTCAGGATGGGATCGGTACGCAACTTGTCCCACGCACCAGACAACGTCATCATGCCGTTGATCATGCCGCCCCACGATGGCGCCAACAATATCAATGAGAACACCATGCCCAGCGATTGCGCCCAGTCTGGCAAGCTGGTGTATTGCAAGTGATGCGGGCCTGCCCACATGTAAATAGAGATCAGCGCCCAGAAGTGCACGATGGACAGGCGATAGGAATAAATAGGACGATCAGCCTGCTTGGGTATGAAGTAGTACATCATTCCCAGAAAGCCCGCAGTGAGGAAGAAACCAACTGCGTTATGGCCGTACCACCACTGCACCATCGCATCGACGGTGCCTGAATACACAATGTATGACTTCGTCAGCGATACGGGTATGGCGATGTTATTGACAATATGCAGAACGGCAATGGTGATGATGTATGCCGAGAAGAACCAGTTAGCAACGAAGATGTGTTTGATCTTGCGAGTGGCAATGGTGCCGAAGAATACGATGCCATAACACACCCACACGACGGCAATCAGCAAATCAATCGGCCATTCCAGCTCGGCGTATTCCTTGCCTTGGGTGATGCCCAGCGGCAGCGTGATTGCTGCAAGCAAGATGACTAGTTGCCAACCCCAGAAAGTGAACGCTGCCAGCTTGCCGCCAAACAAAGGTACGTGGCAGGTGCGCTGTACGATGTAGTAAGACGCCGCAAATAAACCGCAGCCACCAAACGCAAAGATGACAGCGTTGGTGTGTAATGGACGCAGGCGGCTGAAGGTCAGGAAGGGCAGATCAAAGTTTAATGACGGCCACAGCAATTCCGCTGCGATCCATACACCCACCAGCATACCCACCACGCCCCAGACAACAGTCATGATGGCAAACTGGCGTACGACTTGATCGTTATAAGGGACAGGTGCCTGTGAGGCATCGGTTGTAATTTGCGTCATATGCACACTCGTTAAGAGCCGCTGAATTCGCGGGCAGTAAGTAGTATAGGAAGAGACTCTGATAATTACCTGTAGGAACTGGCAGGACGCCTATACGTGGAACCCACGATAAATAGGGCTTCGATGGTTCAATTAAGCAGCGCCCTTATGCTGCTGTGAATAATCGTCGTAGTTGCGATCGATATGCATGATGTGAGATGTCGACCAGCTTGTGATACCGCTCATTCATTTTTGGCACCAGCACATCAAATATCCTTTCATCCCAGTTCATCAATGTCATCGCTGTCTCGCTGCCTTCGTCAAGAATGTTAACGCTGTTAATCAATCGAGTTCTCGCAAGTTTTCGGCATGCAAAGGTGATTGTTGATACGATGTGATTACGTACTTCCACTGAAGTGAGTGGGACAAGCATCTTTTCTTCATCTTTCAAATGACAAACGACAAAGAACGATTTGATGCGGCGTATTACCGTCGCTTTTATATGCGCGCTGCCACACGCGCGATGAGCAAGCCAGAAACCGAGCGTCGCGCCGCATTGGTCGCAGCCGTCGTGTCACAACTGGAAATACCTGTGAAACGTATTCTGGATGTGGGCTGCGGGCTGGGCTGGTTTAAAAAGCCATTGCTAAAGGTGTTTCCAAACGCCAAGTACGAAGGTGTCGAATACAGCGAATATCTCAGCAACAAGATGGGTTGGCATCATGGTTCGGTGGTGGACTTCAAAGGCCGTGGTCAATACGACCTGGTGATTTGTTGCGATGTTATTCAGTACTTGAGCAATCGCGATGCAGATCATGCCATTAACAATCTTGCGCGACTGACGCGTGGCGCATTGTTTGTTCATATTCCTACACAGCGTGATTGGGAAACGGCGATGGATCCACGTGGTACCGATACCAAAGTGCATGTGCGCAATGCGCGGTGGTATCGTCAGCGCTTCAACGAGCATTTCACTCATGTTGGTAACGGCGTGCTGATTAAATATGGAGTGCCGTATCTGCAATGGGAACTAGCGGAACCTTGGAGTTAACCCAATCAAGCACTACTGGTGCAATCTGTGGTGACCCTTCAGATTTGTACTTGGTCATTCCCGAGCAGGCGGGAATCAGTAATTAATTATCCTTACTCACATTTCAGTAAGCCAAAGCAAAAGAATGTTGTCTTACTGGATTCCTGCCTACGCGGGAATGACGTTTAGCGATACTTCTTCTTCGTGAAAATATTTAGCAATAGCATGACAAGTAATCAAACAGACAATTTTCTTCATCATCCAACACCAGCCATCGGGCTTTGGCGTATTACTGACTGGAAGTACTCTGTTGAAGAACAAGTCAGATGGACCGAACAGGTTCTTGATCTGGGCGCACGTGTTTTTGATCTTGCCGACATTTATGGCAATTATGAAGCGGAGCGTTGTTTCGGTCTGGCGTTGAAAGCATCACCCGTATTGCGCAAGCGTTTCTTTTTGATCACGAAGTGTGGGTTGAAGCTGGCTTCGGACAAGTTTCCGCAACATCGCGTAAAGCACTACGACACCAGCAAGCAACACATTATTGCTTCCGCGGAACAATCGTTGAAATATCTGCATACCGATCACATCGATCTATTGCTTATTCATCGGCCCGATCCGTTGATGGATGCAGATGAGGTCGTAGAAGCATTCACTCAATTGAAACAATCCGGCAAGGTACTGAACTTTGGCGTTTCGAATTTCACACCATTGCAGTTTGAATTATTAGAATCACGTCTGCCTTTTCCGTTGATGACGAATCAAGTCGAATTCTCCGTGCTTCATACCCAATCGTTGTCTGATGGTACGTTCGATCAATGCCAGCGTTTGAATATCTCACCGATGGCATGGTCACCACTGGGTGGCGGTCGTCTATTCAACTCGCAGGAAGAGCAACCGGTCAGAGTTCGCGCTGCGTTACAAACGATAGGAACAGAACTTGGGCTGACAATTGATCAAGTAGCGATGGCATGGATTGCCACCCACCCAGCGCGCGTTGTGCCGATTACCGGTAGCGGAAAGATCGAGAATATTCGTCTGGCGCTTGAAGCTAGCAAGGTGAAGTTGTCACGACAACAATGGTTTGCGATTCTTGCGGCATCGCAGGGACATGAAGTGCCGTGAGGTGACGAAGAGCTTTTAACTGCTACTTGCTGCGGCAAACTTCAGTTTCTTGTTCCGTACATGAACAACCTTATGAATTTCGGCAACGACTTCCCCTGATTTATCTTTGACATGAACTGTTTTCTGCCAATCGTACTTGTCGGCTTTGCTTAGTTGCTCTTTGATGTGGTTGATGTCTTCATCGGTTAGTGTGAATTCAGCGATCAAATCGGTTCGCCCGGGCTTGCGAAAGCGAATATTGGCAGCCTTGTCCCACACAATGTAATCTCGCCCAAGAGTCATCATCAACATCACCATGTAAATCGGATCGGTCATCGCATAGATAGATCCGCCAAACTGAGTGCCAACAATATTCTTTGTCCATGGGCGGCGCTTGAGCTTGGTGCGGGCATATTTATAGTCTTTGGATATGCAATCGATCTTGATGCCCGCGCCCCAGAAGGGTGGCCAGAAGTTCCACAGATAAAGCAGCACGCGTTTCATCGCTATCTCCGACAAGATGACGGCGTTAGCGATACTAACAGCACTTTGATCTATCGGAATCAGCGCATTCAAAGTTGATTAATAAGATGTCGTTTGTGAGAATCACGCCATGACATTCAAAACATGGCTGCTGTTCCTGATCATGGAAACAACGCTGTCTCTCTCGCCGGGACCGGCAGTGTTCTATGTTATCTCCCAGGGAATACGCGGCGGAATGCGTCGTGGTTTGCCCGCTGCCTCGGGCATCATCACTGCCAACGCAATTTACTTTTTATTATCCGCAACTAGTCTGGGTGCGGTCATTGCGGCCAGCGGTCACTTCTTCACGATAGTCAAATGGGTTGGTGCCCTTTATCTCATCTATCTCGGCATCATGGCCTTGCTTGCATCAAGGAAGCCTGAGGCAGTGGAGCTGATGGATCGCACGCAATCCGCTCCCGATCAAAATCGAAAACATATTTTCATTGGTGCATTGACGTTACAACTGGCGAATCCCAAAGCCTTGCTGTTCTTTCTGGCACTGTTACCGCAATTCATCAATCCGCATTCAGACGTCGTTGTTCAAATGTCCATTCTCGCTGCAACATCCATGTTGCCGGAATTCTTTATCCTGCTGGGATACGCATGGCTGGCGCATCGTGCGGCAACGGCTTCGTCGGAATTGGGCGTTACCACCAATATGAATCGCTGGCTGGCGCGTATCGAAGGATTTGGCTTGCTGGCCTGTGCGACGATGGTGTTGAAGTTCAACAGGGCCACGCATTAAAAGCTTTGCTTGTTGCTCTCAATAAGCGTGGCCGTCTGTCGGAAAGCCATTGTTTTTGTGACGTAAATGGACTTTTTATGTCTTCCTGACTTGAGAACGCGAGGGTAATTACGGGATACTGCGACCCATGTCAGATGATCATTTTTTGACGAATCAATTCCTGATCGCCATGCCGACGTTGGCGGATGCCAACTTTTCCCAGACTGTTACCCTGATTTGCGAACATAACGCGCAAGGCGCGCTGGGCCTCATCATCAATCGCCCCATGCGTATGCGCATGAATGAAGTGTTTGAACAACTTGATCTGGGCAGCACACCTTCAACGTTACAGGATCAACCCATACTGCAAGGTGGTCCGGTGCAGCCTGATCGCGGATTTGTCATTCATCGTGCAGGCCCTTCGTGGGAATCAACGGTGAAAGTCTCTGACCAAATTCATGTCACCACTTCACGCGATATTCTCAACGCTGTTGCCGCGGGCCAAGGTCCAGCACCGCTGTGCATGGTGCTGGGCTATGCAGGATGGGAAGCAGGTCAGCTTGAAGCAGAAGTGTCACAGAACTCCTGGTTAACGGTTCCCGTCGACGAGCGCATCTTGTTCGATACTCCTTTCGAGCAGCGCTGGCTTGCTGCAGCTCAATTGCTGGGCGTAAACATGAATACGCTCAGCCCACATGCAGGACACGCATGAACGGCGGCACTAACGCCGCACCCCTCATTGTTCTGGCGTTTGATTTTGGCACTCGTCGTATCGGAGTGGCATCGGGTAATACTTTAACGCGCATGCCACAACCCCTGTGCACGCTGGAATATAAACAGCAGCTTCCCTGGAATGAGATTAATCAATTATTGCGCGACTACTTGCCCAAGCAATTGGTAGTCGGCTTGCCCTACAATACCGACGATTCGCCAACACCACTGACTCCTGTTGTGAAAGCCTTTGCTGATGAACTGGCAACGCGAAGCAATCTGCCGGTTGAGCTGGTTGACGAACGAAATAGTTCACAAGAGGCAGAGCGTGAGCTGGCTTATCTGCGCAACACTGGTTTGAAGACGCGCCGCGTCACACATGCTGATGTTGACAAGCTGGCAGCGAAAGTGGTGTTGCAACGTTGGTTTGATGGTAGAGGGTAAATTGTTGCTACGATCGCATTTCAAAATCGCTGTGAGTACATTGCACTGCGCCTCCTGCTCCGTGCAAGCCCGGTGCATATATCCGTATATGCCCGCGCGGCGGAACAAAGCATGCTTTGCTACATGCACCGCCTTGCCTTGTGCGCTCCGCAAAAACTCCTGTTTTTGACGGTTTTGAAAGCGATCAGTAACACCAATTTTGTTTTCGTAGGGTGAAGGGCAAAAAATTGAATACCGATCAATACTCGCAGCTTAGTCAATCTGTACAGCGCGGTAAACATGGCAAGCTGCGTCATTTAATTACACTAGATGGACTTACTCGTGATGAATTAAATGCACTGCTGGACATGGCGCAATTCTATGTTCGCAAGCCCGGTGAACTGCCTGCACGTGATAACAGCCTTGCCGGGCGCACTGTTGCGAATCTGTTCTTTGAACCGAGCACACGTACCCGTGTGTCATTCGAACTCGCTGCTCAACGTCTTGGCGCTGATGTAGTCAATCTCGACATGCAAACATCTTCACGCGTCAAAGGCGAAACGGTGCTGGATACGATTTACACCTTGCAAGCCATGCACGCCGATGTACTGGTAATGCGTGACTCTGAGCCTGGCATACCTGCGCAAGTGGCTCAGTATGTTGCTCCGCACGTCAGCATTCTGAATGCAGGTGAAGCGCATGTATCGCATCCCACACAAGGTTTGCTGGATGTGCTTACCATTCGTCAACACAAACCCGATCTGAAAAATACCAGTATCTTGATTGTAGGCGACCTAATGCATTCACGCGTGGCGCGTTCCACATGGAGCGCGTTAACAACCTTAGGCATCGGTGAAGTACGCATTGCGGGGCCAGAACATTTTCTGCCACCCGTTAATGAATTTCCCAATTCAATACGATTTACCGACATCAATAAAGCCATCAAGGACGTTGATGTGGTGATGGCACTACGCATTCAAAAAGAACGCATGACATCAGCGCACATCCCCGATGATGCGGCGTACTGCCGCGAGTTCGGTTTGACAACAGAACGCGTCAAACTTGCGAAGCCAGATGCTATTGTTATGCATCCCGCTCCGATGAATCGCGGCGTCGAGATTACCGACGAAGTCGCTGATGGAAAGCAGTCGGTGATTCAACAGCAAGTGACTAATGGTGTGGCCATTCGCATGGCAGTACTCGCAACGATTGTCAGGAATGTGCAGGCGAGTTGAGACTTAAGGCATCAACATGTTGCTTTGGAGCTAATTGCTAGCTAATTGATTCTTTACCTTCAACGACGTCGTTTACGCCATTAAGTTGATCAAGCAATTCATCAATGAATTTCGGTTCCATGGTCAATTTTGTTTAGCTCAATTAAACTCTCAATTGCTGGTTTGAGAAAATTCAGTTCATTCAGTATCGTGGTATTCTGATTCTCCAAATGCATAATTATTTGTTTACAATCCTCGTCCGATTCAAAGTTAAATTCAGATAACTCATGATGAATAAGAGCATTTCTCTCCTTCGCTAATTTTTCCAGTTGCATGCAATGCTCGGCGAGTTGAGTTGGATTTAGCGGCAGTTCGATAGATATCGTCACCCATGGCTCAAATAAATCATGTGTATCAGGTTTGCGCACGGT
>DATAHE010000182.1:0-3850 GCA_036263355.1 Steroidobacteraceae bacterium
TGAGCAGCAACACCAGCGCAGCAATCGGCGAGAACAACGAGTGTGTTGTTACACGCTTGATCAATGAGTTATTAATCTCTTTATCACTCATGATGCATGCTCTGCAATCAATGAGTACACAGCGTGTTCATCGCAACCACCCGGCAGCTCGCCGGCTTTGCGACGATCGCGCATCACAATGATCCGATCTGATTCGCGCAACACCTCGTCGATCTCAGCGGAGATAAACAGCACTGCCATGCCTTTGCGCGCAAGGTCAACAATGGCTGTAGTGAGTTCATGCTTGGCCGCGATATCGATGCCGCGTGTGGGTTCGTCAAGAATCAACAACCGTGGTTTAGTTGCCAGCCAGCGTGCGAGCAATGCCTTCTGCTGATTGCCGCCTGATAACTGGCCAATCGGTGTTTCGATGCTTGCGGTTTTAATGCCAAGTAGTGACACGAATTGTTTCGCAATGTCTTCCTGTTCCTTCAATGGTATCGTGGGCAACAATCCATTGCGTGCCTGCAATGCAAGCACAATATTTTCACGTACCGATAGTTCCGCAACGATGCCTTCGGTTTTGCGCTCCTCAGGGCACAGCGCCAGTCCATGAGCAACCGCATCGGACGGACTATCAAACGAAGTAGCCTTGCCATCCACATGCATGCTGCCATTGTCAGCTCGATCCAGTCCGAACAACAAACGCGCTAGTTCAGTGCGGCCTGAGCCAAGCAGACCTGCGACACCAACAATCTCACCTTGCTTGATATTTAGATCAACCGGATGCAGTTGACCTTTCCGCGAGAGCTCTTTCACTTCAAGCACGCAGGCTTGCGTACTTGAAGTGCTTTCAGATAGTGAGTCCTTATTCATCGCGAACTCACGTCCCACCATGGCCGCGATCAGGCCACTGCGATCAAGTTCGCTTGTCAGATATTCGCCAACGAAGGCGCCGTTACGCAGCACAGTGATTCGATCAGATACTTCATATACCTGATCAAGAAAGTGCGTCACGAACAGAATGGCCATGCCTTGATCGCGCAAGCGACGAATCACGGCAAACAGCTGCTTTACTTCGTGATCATCAAGACTGGAAGTGGGTTCATCAAGGATCAACACGCGCGCGTCAATATTTGTGGCGCGTGCAATGGCGATCATCTGCTGAATGGCAACGGGATAACTGGAGAGTTGTCGTGTGACATCGATATCAAGTTGCAGTTTCTGCAATACAGTGGCGGCCTGCTGATTAACAGCACTCCAGTCGATGCCACCGCCTTTCACTATTGATTTGCGCGGATAGCGACCAGCAAAAATATTTTCTGCCACCGACAGATTGGGGCAGAGGTTCACTTCCTGATAAACAGTGCTAATGCCGAGCTGCTGGGCATCAATCGGTGATTGCGGGTGAATTGTTTTGCCGTCGAGCTCAATGGTTCCCGAGCTTGGTGGATACGCGCCGGTCAATACTTTAATGAGAGTAGATTTGCCAGCACCATTCTGTCCCATCAATGCATGCACTTCACCTGCACGCAGCGTCAGTTGCACTTTGTCCAATGCGCGCACGCCCGGGAATTCACGGCTGATGTCCCGGGCCTGCAGCACGCATTTAACCGACACATTCATCCTTCAACCGTGATCGTGCTAACGAACTTACGCAATGCCATTAATACTTGCGTGTTGGCATGGCTTCTTTTGCATTGGCTTGCGAGAACACCGATTCTTCAGTGACGATGCGCTTTGGTACTGGCTTGCCAGCAACCACATCTTTCACTGCAGCCATCAGCTGTGCACCGAGCAAAGGATTGCATTCAATGCTGGCGTTCAGCTTGCCAGCAACCATGGCTTCAAAGGCACCTTTCACGCCATCGATGGAAACAACAATGATGTCCTGACCGGGTTTCAGGCCTGCTTCTTCGATGGCTTGAATGGCACCGATTGCCATGTCGTCATTGTGCGCAAACAACACGTTGATGTTTTTGCCTTCAGCTTTCAGGAAAGCTTCCATCACTTCTTTGCCCTTGGCACGAGTGAAGTCGCCAGTTTGTGACCGAGTGATTTTATAACGTGGATCGGCAGCGATGACTTCCTGGAAGCCTTTCTTGCGATCATTGGCAGGCGCCGAACCCACTGTGCCTTGCAGTTCAACGATGTTGATGTCGCCTTTGCGATCCTTGGTATTTTCCATCAACCACTTGCCGGCGCGACGGCCTTCTTCAACAAAGTCCGAACCGATCAGTGTCACAAACAATGAATCGTCAGTCACATTCACAGCACGATCTGTAAGGATTACGGGAATCTTCGCGGCTTTGGCTTCTTGCAACACGGTTTCCCAGCCGGTTTCGACGACAGGGGAAAAGGAAATCACATCCACCTTTTGTGCGATGAATGAACGGATGGCCTTGATCTGATTCTCCTGCTTCTGTTGTGCATCAGAGAACTTCAATTTGATGTTCGCGGCAGCAGCGGCGTCCTTGATGGAATTGGTATTGGCAGTACGCCATTCGCTTTCTGCACCGATCTGGCTAAAGCCCAGTGTGATCTGGTGCGGTTCGGAACTACCTTCCTGTTTAGAACAGGCATTGAGACCTATTGCCCCCAGCGTGAGCATGAGCGTTGCGCAGATGCGTTGTGCGGTTTTCATTTTGTGTCCCCTGAAAGTGAAGGTTAATTCGATTGTCTAACTTGTTTAATCACTGAATCATTTCGCGCATCTGATTTTGCATTTGATGTTACTGACGATTCAGTAACATTAGATCACGCGAGGTGATTAACAGGTTGGCGGCAAACGGAAAATGAATTCTAGCATCCGTTCGCCCTGCTCATGTTTATTGTTACAGTGTTGCAACGCCGCCCAGCTCAAAATCCTTTTCAGCAACCGCAAGCGGGTTCACTAGCGGCGCACCCAGCGCATTAAGATGAATCTCGTAGCGTTCGCCGGGTTCAACCTTGATGCCATCAGCAAAGCTCAATGTCGCAGTACCAAAGAAATGCAGATGCACATCGCCGGGCACGCGGTGAGCCGCGTACTTGAAGTGATGATATTCAAGGTTGGCAAGCGAATGACACATATTGTCTTCGCCGGTTAAAAAAGGCTTTTCCCAACGGATCGAATCACCTTTACGGATGCAGCTACGTCCTTCCATATGTCGTGGCAAAGGATCGGTGCGCAGCTCTGGGCCGACAGCGCATTGGCGTAACTTTGAATGCGCAAGGTACAGGTAGTTTTGACGTTCGGTGACGTGATCGGAGAATTCATTGCCGATAGCAAAGCCAAGTCGAACAGGCTTGCCTTCTGGTGAAATCACATACAAGCCAACCAGTTCTGGTTCTTCGCCGCAATCCAGTGCAAAAGAAGGCGCGGTAATCGCGCTGCCACAACCGACAACGATGGAGCCATTGCCCTTGTAAAACCATTCCGGTTGCGCGCCGGGCTCTTTGCCTGCAGGCTTTCCGCCTTCAACGCCCCACTGGAACATCCGCGCGGAGTCCGTCACCGGTGCGCCACTTTCTGCCTGAGCTTTTGCTTTTTGATGCATGGCATCGCGGGTTGCGGCACTGCCCAGATGAGTCAAACCGGTTCCTGATACCAGGCAATGATGCGGATCGGGATGCGTCAGTGGCGGCAGTATGCGACCCGAAGTCAGTAATGCGGTATACGACTCCGAACCGGAAGAGCCCGCTGATTCCACCACCTGATTCAATGTTGCGCCGAGTTTGAAGCACGACTGCGCGACCTCGTACACCGAATTGAAGCCGCTTAAAACAGTCACATTGTTGCCCGCATCGTTGACGCGTCCAACCCGGGGCTGTCCCTCGGCACCTAAAAATTGAATCAGTCGCATGATTTTTTTGATCGCATGAGCGCTGG
>DATAHE010000183.1:0-9023 GCA_036263355.1 Steroidobacteraceae bacterium
ACAAAGTAGCTTTTATCGGTACCTTCAATCTCGATCCACGCTCGCAGAACTTGAATACCGAAGTGGGCGTGCTGATTCGCGATGAAGGCATCGCTACGGCAATCAATCAAGCCATTGAGACCGACATGCTACCGGCCAACAGCTGGAACGCAGCGGACAATCCCGATCAACATGCATCCATCAGCAAGCGCGCCAAGGTTCGGATGTGGCAGTTGATACCCATGGATGCGATTTTGTAGCGAGTGCATTTGCTTCACTGACAAATCTGCTGGCCACCGAGCTGTGATGCCGTAATTGTTTTATTGATCATGTTATTGCCATCGGTCTCAATCGTCGTTTGCAGATCGGCACCAGCTCCAAACAACAGCGCAACGATTTTGGCGTTGGCAACTTCGCCAAGATGAGTGAAGAAATAATCCACGTGCGTGTCTTTCCAGTGATAGTTGGTATTGTTCTGATTCATGTTGCCGAGCGGAATCTGCCAGATGATGATGGGCTGACCGGTTGTGGTTGCGACATCCTTGATCCATGCCAGATACGAGGCATGCGCCGCATCATCAAACCACACATTGTTGCCAATGGAATTGTAGTAACCCGCATCGCGATCAAGAATATCGCTGACAATAAAATCACCATCCGTTGCACCCAATGCGATCATGAAGTTGCCTGTGGTAACACCATCACCGGAAATGTTCTTCAACCAATCCGATGCATGCAAGCCCACTTTGGCATTCGGCGCATATTTGCGGACCATGCTGATCATGCAACGTGCCATTCCCGCGATACTGTTTTCCTGCGTACTGCAGTCAGTTGAGTTGGCAGCTGTCACCTTGGCGGGAATGGAATGAGGATTGCTGTTGACGTTGCGCGCATAGGCCCAGAAGTCTGGCTCCACATGCAGCATTACTTGAGTGTTGCCAATCTTTTGCAGCAGGAAGCGCCAGTCGTCAAAGTACAACTTCATGAAGGTTGCATCATTGGCAATCGTCACTTCATCAGCACCTTCATTTAGCGCTGTGTTGTAGTTATGCATGCTCTGGAAAATTTCGTAGTACGTGAAAACAGGGATCTGTGGTCGCGATGTCCCCTGCCATGTTGCTGCTGCATTGGCCTGAATAAAGTAAACGGCGTACTGACCCATCGGTGTGTTCCAGCATCCCCACCATTGGCCGCAACTGCCGTCGCATGAATTGGCACACTGACCCGCGAGCCGCACACCACCGGATAGATATAAATAGCGTGCATCGAAAGGTGCTGCGTTGCCGGATGTATCCGTCATGGTGCCGCCGAGCAGCACCTTGCTGTGATTCATGAAGCTGCCTGGAGCTGACACACAGGCACCAGTGACCACACTTGCGGAAGAAGTCGAACTGCTGGAACTGGATGCGGTACTGGACACGCTTGATGAACTTGAAGAGCTCGACATACTGCTCGATCTGGAGCTGCTCGAACTGGCCGATGATGAAGATGAACTGACACTGGAGCTGGAACGTGAACTGGCACTGACCATTGAGCTTGCACTGGAGCTTGATGATGACTTTGAACTGGATACGCTGGACGCCGAACTTACAACCGAAGAAGAGCTGGCTGCACTTGAACTCACGGCGCTACTGGCGGAAGAAGTATTAGACAGAGATGACGAGCTGTTACCGGAGCCAACCGATGAACTGGCAACCGCACCTTGCGATCCATTGCAGGCGCTCAGCATCGCAGCAAGGATCAGGCTCCAAAATGCGCGATTGAATATCTTAAGTGAATGCATGGCGGCATTATTACTGAACTGTATGCGCAGGCATTAGCTGTCTTGGGCTGAAGACAGGCTAAGACGAACCATTTTTAACATTGCTGCGGCGCTGTCCTACAACGCTACTTCATCAGAGCGGCCACTTCCTTCTCGGTCAGATTGCGCCACCGACCTTTCTTCAGATTGCCAATTTCGATGTGCATGATGCGAATGCGCTTGAGCCGAAGCACACGATAGTCAAAGGCCGCGCACATGCGGCGTATCTGTCGGTTCAAACCTTGAGTTAATACGATATTGAATGTCGTGTTGTCGATCTGCGTTACCTTGCAGGGCTTGGTGACGGTATCTAATATACGGACGCCCTTGCGCATGGCACCAAGAAAAGCAGCAGTGATGGGCCGATCCACCACCACGACGTATTCCTTCTCGTGCGCATTCTCGACACGGAGAATCTCATTAACGATGTCGCCATCGTTGGTCAACAGAATCAATCCTTCGGAATCTTTATCGAGACGGCCAATGGGAAAAATGCGTTCCTTATGCCCCACAAAATCAACGATGTTGTCCTTCACATGTGCTTCGGTGGTGCAAGTAATGCCCACCGGCTTATTCAACGCGATGTAGACCGGCGCAGGTTTAGCGTCCAGCAGCTTGCCATCGATGTGGACTTCATCACCAGCTTCCACCTTGCTGCCCAGCGTTGCGGGCTGCTGGTTGATGGTCACCCTGCCCTGTTCGATCCACTGATCGGCTTCGCGACGCGAACAGATGCCAGTCTCGCTGATGTATTTATTGATCCTCATTGGCTTGTGTTGATCGAGATTAACCACCCGCTTTCTTCACGGTGTAACCCCGCTTGGCGAGTTCCGATACCAGCGTGTCGCGATGTTCACCCTGAATTTCGATAGTGCCTTCCTTCACCGTGCCGCCGGTGCCGCAACGCTTTTTCAATTGCGTGCATAGCGCCTCCAGCTCGGCGGGCGCCAGACCCAATCCGGTAATAACATTAACTGATTTGCCACCGCGTCCCTTGGTCTCGCGTGCAACTCGCACGATGCCGTCCTTGGTGGGAACGGCTTTTGCTTGTTTACAGCTGCAGGCAGCAATTGCCTTACCACAAGTTGGGCACATTCGGCCAAGGTCAGTGGAGTACACTAAATCGCTATTTGATCCGCTGCTTGAATGCTTGTTCTTCTGCATGCATGACATTATCGACAGCCACGATAATTGAGCAAGCAGGATGATAAGTTGAATCCTATACGGCCTATCTGGGAGTCTTAGACTAATTAGGATGCTTTTCTTGTGGCTAGGAAGTACCGCGCGAAGAACCGGAGTGTATATGTCAATACATGAGGCTTCGAGCACGGAACTGACAACGCCACGGGAAAAATAAACAATTAGTAAGAGATCGTGTTGAATTTTAGTTGATGCATACAACATGAATAACGAACCAAAGTTTGTGCCTTACATCGATGCCAAGTCACATCTGCCGGAATTCACCTGGCGTGCCGTCATCGTTGGCACCGTGCTGGGAATGATATTTGGCGCGTCTTCGTTATATCTGGTGTTAAAGGTCGGGCTAACCGTCAGCGCTTCTATCCCGGTTGCAGTGATCTCATTGACGTTATTCCGTTTGCTGGCGCGCATGGGCGGTCGCGATGCGAGCATTCTTGAAAACAATATTGCACAGACCGCCGGATCAGCCGGTGAGTCCATCGCGTTTGGTGTGGGCGTCACCATGCCCGCCATTCTGATTCTGGGTTTTGAATTGGAGATCTCGCGAGTAATGGTCGTCGGCGCTATCGGCGCGCTAATGGGCATTCTGATGATGATCCCACTGCGTCGCGCGTTGATTGTGCGTGAACATGGCAAGTTGAAGTATCCGGAAGGAACAGCTTGCGCCGAAGTATTGAAGGCGGGTGCCTCAGAAGAGTCACGTGCAGCAGCATCCGAAGAAGCAAAGAAAGAAGAAACACGTGGCGCGTTGCAAGGTCTGAATGCCAGCACCATCTTTATCGGCTTTGGCATTGGTGCGGCTTACAAGTTACTGATGTCGGCATTCAAGCTCTGGAAGGATGTACCAGAGAAAATTTTCTCCACGCCTTTTAAAGCTGGTTCTGTCTCCTGTGATGTGTCACCTGAATTGCTGGGCGTGGGTTACATCATTGGCCCACGCATTGCCGGTGTGATGTGCGCCGGCGGCGTGCTGTCGTACCTGGTGTTAATCCCGATGATCAAATTGCTGGGCGAGTATATTCCGAGCATTGTCGCGCCGGGCACCAAGGCGATTGCGGATATGAGTGTGGCGGATATTCGCAGCGCCTATGTGTTGTACATCGGCGCAGGTGCGGTCGCTGCCGCAGGCATTATTAGTCTGATCAAATCACTGCCATTAATCGTGGGCAGCCTGAAGCGTGGTATGTCTTCAACACTGGATCGTGGTAGTCAAAGTGGGTCAGATACTTTGCGTACCGATCAGGATTTGTCGCTGAAATTTGTTGCTATCGGCTTGCTGGTGCTGGTGATCTGGATCATGGCAGCACCCTCGCTGCATATGAATTTCCTTGGCGCGTTGTTGATGCTGGTATTTGGCTTTTTATTCGTCACCGTGTCATCACGACTGACCGGCGAGATTGGATCTACTTCCAATCCCATCTCCGGCATGACCATTGCAACTTTGTTGTTGACCTGCCTTGTGTTCCTGTTGCTGGGATGGACCAGCACCGATTACTACGTGACTGCGCTATCGGTCGGCGGCATTGTTTGTATCGCATCATCCAATGGTGGCACGACGTCGCAGGACCTGAAGACAGGTTATCTGCTCGGCGCGACACCAAAGTCACAACAATGGGCCATCATCATTGGCAGCTTGGCGTCGGTGATCATCCTCGGGCCCATTCTGTTGAAGCTGAACGATATTGCGACGGTGTATGTGCCCGTTCAACAAGTGGCCACAGCACCAGTGCGTGCTGATGTTTCACAATTGGATGACAAGCGCGAATCGTTGAAGGGATCGCAAGCGAAGAGTGACAGCAACAGCTATCACATCTGGCACAAGCGCGATGATGCTGGCGCACCGGCGGGTAAATATCTGGTGAATGATAAGGGCGAAGCAGTGTGGCTGGTTGATCCAGGCATCAACGGACATCACACCGTACGACCCGATGGCACTGAAGTACGCAAGTACGATGCACCTAAAGCCACATTGATGTCGTACATCATTCAAGGCGAACTGGGCGGTCAACTACCGTGGGGATGGATGTTACTGGGCGTGATGATTGCCATCACAGTGGAACTATGCGGAATCAACTCACTGAATTTTGCAGTGGGCGTTTATCTGCCCATCGCAACCACAGTGCCGATGTTGCTCGGCGGCATTGTGCGCTGGTGGACAGACCGACTGCGGCGTAAGCACGCCGCAACACGGGGTGATGATGAAGCCACCATGAATGCCAATGCAGATCGCAGCAACGGAGTGCTGATGGCGTCCGGCTATATTGCCGGCGGCGCGATTGCAGGAATTGGCATTGCCTTGATGGCAGGAGTATTTGAGTCAGCCGATGCTGGATTGACAGCTTGGTCAGAAGCACACAATCCCTTTTTTGCGGGTGCATCGGCCGATGCGTTAGCGCTGATCCCGTTTGCGCTGCTTACCTGGATTTTGCTACGAGCGGGTCGTGAGAAATCCACATCCTTGTCTTGATGAAGGCAACTTAAAAGTGCCGAATCAGCCAGGAAATGTAGATTCTCACTTAACTGCGCGAACCAGCCAGGAGCGACAGGAACAAAGCAACGCTAACAAGGAACACAATTGCAATGACTAACATATTTCACTTACCTCTTTACTTGAAACTCAGCATTGCTGCACTGCAATACTGTGATGTGAATCATAGGGGAAAGTTTTTTGCATTGCAACAATCTCACGCGTCTATCGACATAACCGCCTGATTTATAAGGAATCGTTATGAAATTATTACTGAGCACTTCATTTCGTCTTCGTTCACTGTTTTTTGGCACGGTGATGGGCGCCGCTGCCGGACTCTACGGTGCCAGCGGTGCCGCTGCCGCCAAGAGTAGCGAGCTGCACGGCCCCGATCTCTCGACCTTTGACACTAAAGTGCGACCCCAAGATGATTTCTACAGCTATGTGAATGGCGGATGGATGAGTAAGACTGAGATCCCTGCTGATCGCTCACGCTATGGCACGTTTCATATCCTGAACGATAGAACTGAAGCGCAGCTGAAGGACATTGTCACGGGCATCGCAAATGATCCCAAAGTTAAAGCAGGGTCAGATGCACAGAAGATTCGCGACATGTATGCAAGCTTTATGGACGAAGCGAAACTGGAGAAGCTGGGGGCATCACCGGTGGCAAGTCAATTCGCTGCGATTGATGGATTGAAAGACAGTGCGCAGTTGTCATCCATGATGGCAACCTTGTTCAAACAAGGCGTGAACGTTCCCGTTGCAATGGGTGTACATCAGGACAACAAGGATTCAACACGCTATGTGGTCGACCTTGTGCAGTTTGGTCTTGATCTGCCAGATCGTGATTACTATCTGAAAGATGGTGATGACGGTACCTACAAGAATATCCGCAACGCGTATGAACAACACATTGTTGCGATGTTCAAGCTGGCAGGTCTGCCACAACCAGAACAAAGCGCGAAAGACATTCTGCAATTTGAAACATCACTGGCGCAGGCGCAGTGGTCAAAGGTTGCGAATCGCGATCCGATCAAGACTTACAACAAAGTAGTGATCAGCGAGTTGTCATCACTGGCGCCTCAGTTCAACTGGAATGCCTATCTGGACACAACCGGCCTCGCTGGCAAGATTGATTACATTCTGGTTTCACAACCCAGCTACATCACCGAAGTAGGCAAGTTAACGCAGAGCGTACCGCTCGAGACATGGAAGACTTATCTGAAGTGGAAAGCACTAAGCAGCGCCGCACCTTATCTGTCGAAAGCATTTGTTGATGAAGACTTTGCATTCGAAGGCAAGACCATCAGCGGTACACCGGAAATTAGAGCGCGCTGGAAGCGCGGTCTGAATCTACTGAATGGTTCGATGGGTGAGCTGCTCGGCAAGTTGTATGTCACGCAATACTTCCCCGCTGAAAACAAGCGCCACATGGTCGCCCTGGTGAACAACCTGATTGCCACCTATGGCAAGTCCATCGACACACTCGACTGGATGAGCGATGCCACCAAGCAGCAAGCACGCGTCAAGTTGTCGAAGCTGCAGATAAAGATTGGCTATCCTGACAAGTGGCGAGATTACTCTGGACTGAATGTCACGCCAGATGATTTGTGGAACAACATCGTGCGTTCCAACGAATTCGACTATCAATATCAACTTGGCAAACTCGGCAAGCCCATTGATCGTGCGGAGTGGCATATGACGCCGCAAACGGTGAATGCCTACTACAACCCCGAGATGAACGAGATTGTCTTTCCGGCTGCAATCCTGCAACCACCATTTTTTGACATCAACGCGGATGATGCATTGAACTATGGCGCGATCGGTTCCGTCATCGGGCATGAAATCAGTCATGGCTTTGATGATCAAGGCAGCCAGTTTGATGGCAATGGCAATTTGCGTGACTGGTGGACCAAGGAAGACCATGAAAAATTCAAGGCGAAGACCAGCGCGTTAATCAAGCAATACGCAGCACTGGAAGCAGTACCTGGTTATCACCTGAATGGCGAACTGACATTGGGAGAAAACATCGCCGATGTGTCGGGTACGGCCATTGCCTTTAAGGCCTATCAATTGTCGCTGAAGAACAAGAAAGCACCAGTGATCGAGGGCTTTACTGGTGAGCAGCGTTTTTTCATCGGTCTGGCGGTAGCGTGGCAGAACAAGGTGCGCGAGAAAGAGGCTATTCGTCTGGTGACCATTGATCCGCATTCGCCACCGGTATTCCGGGTTCGCGGTGCTGTGACTAATCTGGATGCTTTCTACAAGGCGTTTGATATCAAACCTGCAGACAAAATGTTTCTGGCGCCTGAGCAGCGAGTATCAATCTGGTAATTGCAATTGATGAGTTGTCGCAAACGACTGGCGGCGAAAAAGCGCTGGACGGAGAGGAACTGTGAAGAGTCATAAATCGTCTGGAATAATTCGTGTAGCCATCGCAGCGGCGTTGGTGATCGCGCTGGCAGGCGGCGCAATCTATCTTTCGTCACTCAACAAGACTGGTGCTGAACAGGCCAAGGTTGACACGCAGTACTTCGATATGAAGGTGCGGCCACAAGATGATTTATATCGTCACGTCAACGGCAAGTGGCTGGACAGCACGGAGATACCAGCAGACCGTTCAGACTACGGCGCGTTCAGTATTCTGTACGAGGAAAATGAAAAGCGTCTGCGCGACATCGTATCCAAATTGCAAAGCGACACTCAGATTAAGGCTGGTAGCGACGAACAGAAGATTCGCGATCTCTATGCAAGCTTCATGAATGAAGAACAACTTGAGAAACAGGGGATCAAACCGATCCAGAATGATCTTGCTCTGGTCAATGCTATTCAGAACAAGCATGACCTGGCAGGCGCCATCGCGACGCTGGCCCGTCGCGGCTATAACATGCCGATGGTTGTGATTGTGCATCCTGATAACAAAGATTCCACACGCTATGTTTCTTATCTCTCTCAGGCCGGACTGGAACTACCGGATCGTGATTATTATCTGACTGATGGCGACAACGGCACTTACAAGAAGGTGCGCGAAGCCTATACAAAACACATTGCCAGCCTGTTGCGGCTTGCCGGTTTTGAAAATGTCGATGCATACGCGCAGGACATACTTGAAATCGAAACCGATATTGCACGTTTTCAATGGGACAAGGTCACCAACCGCGATCCCGTCAAGACATACAACAGGTTCGAGATTAAAAATTTGCCGGAGCTCAGCGCCGAAATAGACTGGACTCACTATTTGCAGACTGCCGGTCTGACTGGAAAGGCAGATGTACTCGTTGTTCAGCAGCCCACTTATATTTCTGGTCTTGGTAAACAACTCTCGTCGCTGTCACTCGATAAATGCAAGCTATTGCTCAAGTGGAAGGTGATCAGCAACTCCGCTCCGTTGTTGACCAGAGCAATGGATAACGAAGACTTCGAGTTTAATGGCAAAATCCTGAGTGGCCAGCAAAGGCAGCGTCCACGCTGGAAACGCGCACTTGGTTTGACTGACTATGCCATTGGCGAAGGACTGGGAAGAATTTATGTGCAACAGTTTTTTCCGGATGAAGATAAACGTAGAGTGATGAC
>DATAHE010000184.1:0-3345 GCA_036263355.1 Steroidobacteraceae bacterium
CGGCGTCGAGACCTCCCACAACCGCTCGATGCCTTCAGCGGTGTTAAACAAGGTGTGATCACCACGCATGGCATCGAGAATCAGGCGTTCATAAGCTTCCAGCACATCACCAGCCAGTCCGGTGTCATGCATGGCGAACTGCAAACTCAGCTTGTCCAGCCGCATGCCAGGTCCGGGACGTTTGCCATAAAAGGACAATGACATCTTCGATGAATCGGCAAGATCGAATGTCAAATGATCGGGGCCCTGAGACCCAACGCCGGACCCGGGCGGAAACATACTCTTGGGCGGCTCACGGAATGCGATAGAAATAATTCGTTGACCTTGCGCTAGACGTTTGCCGGTCCGCAGAAAGAATGGCACACCGGCCCAGCGCCAGTTATCTATCGAACACTTCAGCGCAATGAATGTTTCAGTATCCGACTCGGGATCAATGCCCTCTTCGTTGCGATAGCCGGTGTACTGACCACGTACCACGTCACTTGGCTGAATAGGCAACATGCTGCGGAACACCTTGTTCTTCTCTTCGCTGATCGGTTGTGGCTCCAGCGAGGTCGGCGACTCCATTGCGACGAATGCAAGAATCTGAAACAGATGTGTGACCACCATGTCGCGATACGCACCCGTCTGTTCATAGAACGCGGCACGTTTGCCGAGCGTCAATGTCTCGGGCACATCAATCTGGATGTGATCAATGAAATTACGATTCCAGATCGGTTCGAACAAACCATTGGCAAAGCGGAACGCCAGAATATTCTGCGCCGGTTCTTTGCCAAGAAAGTGATCGATACGAAAGATGCGATCTTCCGGAAACACTTCGTGCAATTTGCCATTCAGTATCTTTGCACTGGCAAGGTCGGTGCCGAATGGTTTCTCCATCACGATTCGAGCGCGTTCTACCAGATTTGCTTCCCCCAGCATGCCGATTGCGGATAAGGCGGCATTCGGCGGAACACTGAGATAATGCAGACGACGACATTCTGCGTTGATGGATTTTTCAGCTTTTTCCACTGCGGCATGCAGCGCCTGTGGACCTGCTTTCAACGAAACATAGTCGAGATTCCCGGCAAATTTATCCCACTCTTTATCCGTGACTTTCCGTTGCGAAAACTCTTTCAGCGCACCGCGCGCAATCGCACGAAAACCATCCGCATCAATATCATCCAGCGATACACCAATGATTCTGCATTCGGGAATAAACCCGGACGACGCCAGGTGATACATGCCCGGCAATAACTTGCGACGCGCCAAGTCACCTGTTGCGCCGACCAGCACGACAACTTGCGGATATTTTGGCCCGACGCCGGGAGGAATTTTTGCCATGACCTGCTTGCTACCCATTGAAGGCTGTGAGTTGGTGCATTAAATACAGAAAGGCTCACCAATTCGCAGCATGCCAGTAATTTATGACGGCAGTTCTCTCGTCAACTTGATGCCGAATTGATGGCATGCAAGATAAAAGCCAGCAGTTTAGTGGTGCCAGTGAGACCTATTGGCGATGATGGCTCCAAGAATCGGTGTTACTTCATCAAGCGATTCGTGCCCGTTCCAACGCAGCTTCAAGATCAACCTTCAGGTCTTCAAAGGCCTCAATGCCCACTGATAATCGTAACAACGAATCAGTGATGCCCGCTTTCATTCTGGACTCCTCTGACATCGCTGCGTGAGTCATCGTTGCTGGATGCGCAATCAGTGATTCGACACCACCCAGCGACTCGGCCAATGAGAACATATGCAAGCCATCAAGAAACGCACGTACGTTGTTGATGCTGCCATGCAGTTCAAAGCTCACCATGGCACCGAATCCACTTTGTTGTTGTCTTGCGATGTCATGACGTGGATGAGTGGCAATACCCGGATAGTAAACTTTCTTCACCGCCGGATGACCGGACAACAATTTCGCAATCTGCTGTGCGTTACTGCCATGCACAGCCATACGAACATGCAGTGAGCGCACACCGCGCAATGTGAGATAGCTGTCGAACGGCGCACCCGTCACGCCGGTGCAATTGGCCCACCACACTAATTGTTCATGCAGCTCTTTGGTTGCTGCAACAACAGCACCACCGACCACGTCACTATGACCATTCAGATACTTCGTCGTAGAATGAACCACCATGTCGGCACCCAACGTTAAAGGTCGCTGCCACACCGGTGAAAGAAACGTGTTATCGACCGCGACCCAGGCACCTTTATCATGAGCAAGCTTGGCGATATTGCGAATATCAGTAATACGTAACAGCGGATTGCTGGGTGTTTCCAGCCACACTAGTTTCGGTTTGTGTTGCAACGCTGCTTGAACATTGCCGTCATCGGAATAATCAACAAAGATGACACGCAACACACCACGCTTGTGCAATGAATCGAACAAACGATAACTGCCACCATAACAATCATGCGGTGCGATAACGACATCGTCGGGCTTCAGCAACTGACAAACCAGATTCACTGCAGCCATACCCGATGAAGTGATGACGGCACCCGCAGCTTCTTCAAGCTTGGCCAGCGTTTCCGCCAGCGCATCGCGTGTGGGATTGGCAGAACGAGAATAGTCATAGGGACGACGTTCACCCAATCCGGCAAAGGTATAAGTGGAACTGAGATAGATAGGTGCAACAACAGCACCGTGTTGCGTGTCGCTATCCAGCCCTGTGCGCACGGCATCGGTTGATTGATGGTGTTTGGTGGTCATAAATGTTTAGCCGTTAACTTCAACGCCGAATGCAAAATTTCTACCCTCTACCACCGTGACTACACAGTGATGCGTCATTCCCGCGAAGGCGGGCTCGCGAAGGCAGGATGCCGAAGCAAACATCGATGTTTGATCGATGGCCCATCGGGCAAACTGCACGACGCAGTTTGTAATCCAGTAAGAATAGTTCCGTTCACCCTGAGCTCGTCGAAGGGTTCTTAATAAAGAATGGTTCGACAGACTCACCATGAGCGTATGCGACTGGCCAACGTAATTAACCAGGCGCCTTCGCGGGAATGACACGTCGCGATGTAGTAACACGTACAACTGATTACCATCTCAACTCATGCGGAGACTGTTGCAGCAAATATCACCTTAATGCCTGCGCAAAAATATCCTGTAGTGCATCCGCTTCTTTCAAAAATGCATCGTGACCATACAGCGACGACATCGCAATTAACTTGGCGGGGCCACCCATGTTCTCGTGACACTCCTGCATATCACTGAATGGCACCAATTGATCTTCGTGAATGGCAACTAGTGTTGTCGGTGTCGTTACCTTCTCCGGATCAATGCGATGCAGATCAATAGATTCCGACAAACAAACGAATGATTCCGGAACATAGGTTGCAGCATACGCATCACCGCGCGAG
>DATAHE010000185.1:0-6355 GCA_036263355.1 Steroidobacteraceae bacterium
ACCGTACGTTGTTGCGCGTGATCAAGTAAACGACCCGGCGTCGCGATGATGATATCGGTGCCACGTCGTAACTGGTCAATCTGCGGATTAATGCTGACGCCGCCAAAAATCATTGTGCTGCGTAAAGAAAGATACTTGCCATAGTCACGCACGCTTTCGGCAACCTGTGCCGCCAGTTCGCGCGTGGGTGTTAGTACCAGTGCACGAGGCGAGTTACCAACGCGTGTGCCGGATTGAAGTCGTTGCAATAAAGGCAGCGTAAAACCAGCGGTCTTGCCCGTGCCAGTTTGTGCGCCCGCAAGAATATCGCGACCTGTCAGAATTTCGGGAATGGCGCGCGCCTGAACAGCCGTAGGCTGCGTGTAACCACGTTCGGAAACGGCACGCAATAATTCGGGCACAAGCCCGAGATCGGTAAATAACATCAATGAAAACCTCAACCAGCCTGCAGGGTTTAAAACCCTGGCCCGGTGAGGCATGGACATAAAAGTCGACGTGAGCGGTGGGGAAATCCCGAGGCCAACAGCGAAAAAAGCAGACCGGACAGATGCAAAACAATAATGCTTTTGTGAAAAGCGCGTGCACTATACATGAAATTGGCTATGAATTATGAGGAATCGTGGCAAATCGCGCGTCATAACGCCACGCTGTTCTCAAACTGGGCTTTCAGTAGATTCTGAAAGTTCCGTCTCTCACACATTGGTGCTGAATGCGATTTCTCCCTGCGGTCGAGATGAAGCAACTCCTCGCGCCAACAAAGAGCCTCACTGTTATTTCGAGCTAAGAGAGATCTTTTGCACTGATAGTGAGGATGGTCGTGACGAGCTTACTTTTGCGGCAACGGCGGTTTTACCAATAACACCGGCACCGTGGCTTGACGCACCACTTGTTCTGCATCACTGCCCAACACCAGTCGCGCCATGCCACGACGGCCATGCGTGCCCAGCACAATGATGTCGGCGGGCCATTGCTGTGCCTCACGCACAATGGCATCACCAGCATGACCACCATGTGCTTCGATCAACGACGTTTCGACCTGCAACCCCGCAACTTTGACCTTGTCCGCAGCTCTTTGCAGAATCTTGGCACCATTGTCACGCAATGTCTGGATCAACTCATTGGAATAAATGGTGCCCTCATAAGCAGCAATCACTGCCAGTTCATTCACAACATGAATGAGCCGCAGCTTGGCTTGTTGATCGCGCGCCAGTCGCATTGCTTCACGTAGACCGTTATCGGAGATATCACTGCCGTCGACGGGAACCAGGATTCGCTGATACATGGGACCTCCAATCATGACTCACGCTAAAACACATGAATAGTTATTATCAACACTCACCACAACCCGCAACAGTACGTATGCCTTTACGTATGCGAAACATCAGATCGGCTTTGCCTGCACGCTCAAATGCAGCCGATCACCCTTCACTGTACTGAGAGACAAATCCGCACCCCGCTCCGTTCGTTGTGCACGAAACACAAAATCACCTGGTAGATAGATGGGCAATTTGAATTGCGCATCTATCACCAATGGATACTGCGGCAAATAGGATTCACCCAGTCCCACGCAGCGGGCCAGTGACCACATCCCGTGTGCCACACATTGCTTGAAAGAGAACCATTGCGCGGTACGGTCAAACAGGTGAATGGGATTGTAATCACCCGATACCGATGCATAACGACGACCTGTATTGGCGGACGCACCTACCGTTCTTTCGCACAGCAAGCGCGCTTCATCGCGATTGCCCCGCTCAATCGCTGGCCGCTTGCCCGCAACTTTACGGCGCGCGAGCATCGTGCTGACTTCTTCCCATACCAACTCGCCCGCAATCGCAGCGGTCGTGACCAGATCGTATTCCTGACCAATCTCTGTTTCACGCAGTGTGTTGTAACGTGCACTTAACTCGACGACGCTATCGATCTCAATCGGTCGCAGCATACGAATCGTATTGCGCAGATGCACCAACCCCAGTACACGCGCAGGAAAATCTGTATGCGTAAACAATCGCATGTGCAAAGGCATCGCAAGTACGTGCAGATAAGCAGCTGGTAGCGTTTTACCAGGGGTAATTCCACACACGTCGCAGTAACGCTTCACGTGCGCAGTATTGATTCGAACTTGCTGGGCAATCACACGCAAGTCCGGAGCGACGCGGTCTGGTGGTGCCAGCAAAGGCTTGCGACTGAATACCGCTTGTCCGTATTGAAATACTGACGACGGCAGACCGTTAAAGGTCTGCACTTGTTCAACCGGCAGCTGCGCCATCACGGCACCTGGTGATTGATCTCGATGTTCACCACACCTTGTTGTCCTTGTTTATCAAATGAATATTGCATGCTGCCGACATAGTCGCCTGACTGTTGCATGGGTGAGCCACTGCTCGACAGACGCGCCACCACTTCAACGGCATTGGCATCATCAATGCTGCGCGTTGGCATCATGGCGCTGGCTTTGGTCAATTCCACTGTCAACGGCAATTCATTTGACATGTGGCGTTGTACTGCCAGCGGCGGACCAGATTGCTTCGGGTCACGGGCCAATACATACAAGGTCATCGGTGCCTTGATTTGTGCCTGCAACTTGGGGTCCAGCTTGACGTTGACGGTAATACGTCGACCTGTCTGCGGAGCAGCGGTAGAGACTTCGTCCTGTTGAGCGCTCAACTGTTGATTGCCAGTCTTGATTTGCTGATTGATCTCAACTGTCACACTGCCCTTTTGCCCTTGCTTGCCAAATGAATACCGCACAACACCAGCGTAATCACCCACCTGTTGAATGGCATTGCCACTGGCAGACAGGCGTGCGACCACTTCGATGGTGTCAGCAGCCGTATCAATGGTGCGATTGGGCATCATTGCATTTGCCTTGCTGAGCTCAACCTTGACTGGGATATCTGTTGATGAACCGCGTTGTACTGCCAGCGGCGGTCCAGGTTGTGCTGGATCACGTGCAATGACGAACAGAGTCATGGGTGATTTGATTTGTGCCTTCAGCTTCGGATCAATCTTCACATTCACGGCCAGCCTTCGATCAGTATGTGCCGCACTCGAATCATTTGATGACGCTTCGCCGAGTTGCTGATCAAGGTCCTGCACTTCGCGTTCCAGCATGGAGCGAACATTTTCAGGTGGATTAAGTGCCAGCATGCTACGGAATCGATCTCGTGCAAGATGCAGATTATTCAATTGCAGTGCAACCATACCACCGTACCACAATGCCTTGGGACTATTGGGCTGAATGCGCAATGCCTCATCAAGCAAACCCGATGCGCGGGTGAATGCGGCCTCGGTACGTGTCATCAGCAATCCTTCCGCCAGACCATTGATCGCTTCAATTTCCTTACCTTGCGAAATATCGTAAGCGCGCTGATACGCAGTCACAGCTTGATCAGCACGTTGCGCAGAAACATAAGCCGCACCCAACTGCAACCAGGGTCGCAGCTCATTCGGGCTGTCTTTAGCTTGCGTTTCAAGCTGTTTGATCGCCTGTATCAACTGCAGATTTTCGTTTTGTCCTGCAGGTGGAACGTTATCGGCATTCCAGCCACCATGTTTGTGCAGATGGACTCCATAGACCCCCGCCGCAACCGCACTGATCACCAACGTGATCAAGACAACGGTGAGCCAGCGATTAGCAGCAGGCAGTGAATACTTCTTTGAACGCAGTAATGGCCATGCAAATAAAGCCACGGCAACCAACACCATCGCCACACAGGCAATAATAAATTCCGTCATGCCTTCTCGCCTTGTTCTTTTATATTGTCTCGTAATTGATCAGATTCATCTTCGTTATCGGCAAGCCTGGAGCGCTGCATGATGATACGAACGGCGATGATCAAACCACCGATCAAGAAAATAACGGGCCCCAGCCACAACAACCATGTACGTGCTTCAAACGGTGGCTTGTAGAGAACGAAAGCACCATAGCGGTCGCTTAAGAATTTGCGCACCTCATCATCGCTCTTGCCTTGCGCAATCTGTTCGCGAACTTCATTACGCAGGTCTGCCGCGAGTGATACCGGTGAATCGGCGATGCTTTCATTCTGACACTGCATGCAGCGGAACTGCCTTGTAAGGTTGTCATAGCGTGCCTGCAACTGGGGATCATCAAACGCAGGTGCGCTATCCACGGCCCACACACGAAACGAAAGCATCGCGAATAGCAAACACGTCGTAAAACCTCTGGTGAAACGCGTTATGAACATGTCGTGCCTTCTTTATCTTTGATGGTGCCATTGATCCGCGGCAGTAAAGCGTCCTTCCATACTTCTTCGGTGATCACTCCAACGTACTTGTAGATCACCACTCCTTTCTCATCAACGAGAAAGCTTTCAGGAGCACCATACACGCCATAGTCAATCGCAACTTTTCCAGCTTGATCGAATGCAGTCGCTGTATATGGATTACCTAATTGGCCCAGCCAGCGTTGCGCCATGGACATGTCATCACGCCAATCAATACCAATGATGGGCACCACACCTTCGCGTGCAATGGCCAGCAAAGCTTCGTGTTCCTGTCGACAAGCAACACACCATGTACCCCAGACATTGATCAGGTACTTGCGACCAAGGAAGTCTTTGTTGCTAACCATCTGTGTTGCATCTTCCACTTTTGGCAACGAGAATTCAGGCGCAGGTTTGCCCACTAGCGGCGAGGGAATGCAACCAGGTTTCAGATTCAAGCCTGCAGCAAGAACGACACAGAGCAGTCCGAAGATAATTACAGGAACAATAAACCTTCTATGTCGCGGTAGAACGATTGCAATCGCTATCGGCAAGACAACGAAGAAAAGCGCCAGAAGCACATATAGCCAAACTGAATGCTGATCGCTCATCAAGCTAGCTCCGTGCTGCCGCAACATTGTCGGCTACAGTTTCCGTTGCGGGAACTTTGGCACGATAACGTCGATCAAGCACCGCGATAAATCCACCGATACCCATGATCAAGGCACCTAACCAGATAAAACGCACCAGTGGTTTGTATTGCAGACGCACGCTCCACATTCCATTACCCAGTTCATCACCCATCGATACCAGCAAGTCACGACTCCAGTGTGCGTCAATGCCTGCCTCAGTCATCGGATTGGGTTGTGCGCGGTAGATCCTTTTCTGTGGATGAAGCACTGCCACTTCCTTGCCGTTCTGCAAAACATGAACCTCTGCTTCCTTGGCATCATAGTTAGGACCACGCACATCGCGCGTAGCGGTCCAGTTGAATTCATAACCACCAATGCTGGCCGACTGTCCGGCACCAAGGGTCATATCCTTTTCGATCTTGTAACTCTCTACGGTGGTTACTCCCAGCACAAACACTCCCATTCCCAGGTGCGCAATGCACATGCCCAGCACAGCAGGCGAAATGCGATGTTTATTGCGCCAGCGTGTAAAAGGTTCATACAACGCTGAAAGGATAATTAGTGCACCTGCGAACTGCCCGAGCAGTTTGAGAATGGAGATCTGACCGAACGCAACCAGCGTCATCAGCAAAGCAAACAAGACTGCAATGCCGGTGATGATCAACAATGGCTTTCGCATTCGCTCCAATTGCGCTTTTTTCCAGCTGGCATGCATACCGATGACCAGCAGGAACAACATGGGGAACATCGGGATCAGGAACGCGACTGCGAAATACGGCGGACCGACTGACAATTTGCCCAGTCCCATGAAGTCGATGATCAATGGATAGAGTGTACCCATCAGAATCAAAATCGCAGCGACGACCAGCAATACATTGTTGAACAACAGAAATGATTCACGCGATACGATATTAAATCCTGCTGATGATTTCAGCGTTGGCGCGCGCCAAGCAAACAACGTCAACGCACCACCAATGCAGAACAAGAGGAATGCAAGGATAAACATGCCACGTGCCGGATCACTAGTGAATGCATGCACCGAAACCAGCACACCAGACCGAACCAGGAATGTGCCGAGCAACGACAGTGAGAAACCAAATATCGCCAGCAATACGGTCCAGCTTTTAAACAGCCCGCGCTTCTCAGTCACCGATAATGAATGAATCAACGCAGTAGCCATCAACCACGGCATGAATGACGCGTTTTCAACCGGGTCCCAGAACCACCAACCACCCCAACCCAACTCGTAGTAAGCCCAGAAGCTGCCGAGTGCAATACCCAGGGTAAGAAACAACCATGACACCAGCGCCCATGGCTTGGTCCACTTGGCCCACTGAGCATCTAGCTTGCCTTCAATCAACGCAGCAACCGCACAGGCGAAAGGCACCGCCAGACCTACATAACCCGTGTACAGCATGGGTGGATGCGCCACCATCGCCGGATCTTGTAACAGCGGATTAAGATCTCGACCTTGTGCGATGGACGGGATCAATCGTTCAA
>DATAHE010000186.1:0-12580 GCA_036263355.1 Steroidobacteraceae bacterium
GCATCAGCTAATTTAATCGCTAGACGATTCTCAAAGCCACGTGCCAGGAAACCTGCACAACGACTGGCGATATTCACCAGCTTGCCGACGATATCGGAATTGATCTTGGCAACAAACTCATCGAGATTGAGATCAAGATCATCTAAACCAGAACCTAACCGCGATGCATAGAAATATCGCAGTGGCTCAGTGGGCAAATGTTCACGCCATACTTTTGCAGTAATGAAAGTGCCACGTGACTTCGACATCTTCTCGCCATTCACGGTCAGGAAGCCATGCACATGAATCGTACTTGGCGTGCGGAAACCAGCGCCGTGCAGCACAGCGGGCCAGAACAAGGAGTGGAAATACAAAATATCTTTGCCGATGAAGTGATACAGCTCGGTTTCACTGCCGGGCTTCCACCAGGACTCAAATCCCCAACCCTTGTTGCGACACAGGTTCAGGAAGCTGGCCATGTAACCCACCGGTGCATCGAGCCATACATAAAAATATTTACCGGGTGCATTGGGAATTTCAAAACCAAAGTAGGGCGCATCACGAGAGATGTCCCAGTCCTTCAGCCCTGCGGCAAACCATTCATCGAGCTTGTTCGCAACAGCACTTTGCAATGTGCCGCTACGAGTCCATTCACGAAGCATGCTTTCAAATTCGCCGAGCTTGAAAAAGAAATGCTCAGATTCGCGTTCAATGGGCTTGGTTCCGCTAACGACGGACACAGCATCTTTCAACTCATTGGGCGAGTAAGTGGCGCCACACACTTCACAGGCATCACCATATTGATCGGGCGAAGCGCAACGTGGGCACGTGCCTTTGACGTAACGATCTGGCAGAAACATCTGCGCTTTCTCGTCATAGGCCTGACGCACCATGCGACGATCAATGTATCCGCCGCGATCCAGCGCATCGTACAGACGATAAGTCAGTTCACGATTTTCATCGCTATGAGTACTATGAAAATTGGCAAGACCGATCTCAAATGCATCCAGATCGGTTTTGTGTTCAACGGCAACGCGTGCAATCAGTTCTTCGGGCGTAATGCCTTCGGACTGGGCGCGCAACATGATGGGTGTGCCGTGTGTGTCATCGGCACAGACATAGATGCACTCATTACCACGCAGTTGCTGGTAACGTACCCAGATATCGGTTTGAACAGTTTCTACCATGTGTCCCAGATGCAACGGACCATTGGCATAGGGGAGGGCGCTGGTAACCAGAATTCGACGTTTGGACATGAAGCGGGAAATATTCGGTAAAACGGACGGCAATTATGCCATGGAAGCTGCGTCAGGGTCGCGTTTCACAGTACTGTCAGATGGCGTTGCCGAACGGTGCGGGGCCACCAAATGCTTACGTCAATTTACAAAGCGTACAAACGGGCGGTGCGTTGCCGCGCAGTTATGGTCGTTGACCGCGAAATGAAGGTAGAGATGACTAACGGAAAGCGATGCAATCCGGTCATCCTCAGGTTATATCCTTTACGCTTTCAAACTTGGCTTTGTTAATTGCCTTCAGGTAGGCGCTGCGTCCAGAAACAATATCCTTGTCCAGCAATTCCTGTATGGCGGAGTCCATGGTGCGCATGCCGAATTGCGCGCCGCTTTGAATGGTATTTTCCAGTTGATCCAGTTTGCCCTGACGGATCAGGTTAGCCACCGCAGGCGTGTTCACCATGATTTCAAGTGCAGCCGCACGACCCGGACGACCTTTAAGCGGCAATAGTTGTTGCGAGATGACGCCACGCAATGAAGTGGACAACATTACGCGCACCTGTCCCTGCTTTTCAGCCGGGAATGAATTGATGATACGGTCAACCGTTGCCGCAGCACCGTTGGTGTGCAAGGTGCCCATTACCAATACGCCCATTTCTGCGGCGGTCACAGCAATACTCATGGTTTCGTAATCGCGCATTTCGCCGACGAGAATGACATCGGGGTCTTCACGCAAAGCTGAGTGCAAAGCGGTAGCGAACGATTCAGTATGCGCACCTACTTCACGCTGACTGATCAAGCAGCTCTTGCGTGTGTGGACGAATTCGATGGGGTCTTCAATGGTGATGATGTGACCTTTGATGCGCGTGTTGATGTCATCAATCATTCCGGCAAGCGTTGTCGATTTGCCAGAGCCAGTCTTGCCTGTCACCAGAATCAATCCAGAATTGGTTTTGCAAAGATTGCGCACCGCGTCAGGCATCTTCAAATCATCTAGCGTCTTTGCTTGTGAAGGGATGGCACGGAAAACAGCGCCCAATCCATTCAAGTGACGCAGGATGTTGACGCGAAAGCGTGAGACACCGGGGATGATGTAGGCGAAGTCAGCACCGTTCTTCTCTTCAAGTCGTGTGGTTGCACCGCGCGGCATGATTTCGCGAAGAGTTTCTTCCACCATCAGTGGTTGCAGCACTTCGGGTCGCAATGGTTGCAGCTCGCCATACTGGCGAATACGAGGTGGATCTCCGGCAATAAAATGCAAATCGGAACCGCCCTTGCTCAGCACGTCGCGAAGATATTCATCAATTCGTTTCGGCGCCGCCATTTGCGCGGCCCGGCTGGTGCCAGTGGTCTCAACGCGTGAAGGTTCAGTACTCATGATCGTTGACGCGTCCTAATTCTGTTCAAACTTCGGCAGAATGCTGGTGTCGGTGACGTATTTCGAGAACAGCTTCTGGTCATTGGCGTACACATACGCGTCGTCTGGATCGATTTCCTTGGCTTGAATAGCAGTCAACAAAGCCTGATCCATCGTTTGCATACCGCTGTCTCTACCCATCTGTAACTGCGAAGCAATCTGATGTGTCTGGTCGGTAGAAATCAGCTTGCCGATTGCGCGGCTGACCAACATGATTTCGCAGATTGCGCGGCGACCACGCAGGTCAACGGTCTTTACTAGCACCTGCGTAATCACTGCCAGCAAACTTTGTGAAAGGAAGGCCTTGGTTTGTTCGCGTTCATCAGCAGGTAATGCATCCACGACGCGATCGATGGTTTTCACTGCGCCGGTAGTGTGTAACGTGCCCAGCACCAAGTGGCCAGTTTCTGCGGCGGTCATGGCCCAGCGGATGGTTTCTGCATCACGCAACTCACCCACCAGAATCACATCGGGATCTTCACGCAACGATGCGCGCACGCCTTCGGCGAAGGTGGGCAGGTGAGTATTCAACTCGCGCTGAATCACCTGACTTTGCTTGCTGCGATGTACGAACTCAATCGGATCTTCGAGACTGATGATGTTCAGCTTTCGACCACGATTCAGGTAATCAATCATTGCCGCCAATGTTGTTGACTTGCCCGTACCTGTTGAGCCTGTCACCAGAATCATGCCTTGATGGTTGTCGCACAGCTTTTGAATGATGGGCGGCAGCTTCAATGATTCCAGCGTCGGCACTTCGGTGGGAATGGCACGGAAGGTCGCGCCAACACCGGTGTCCTTGCGAAACACATTGACGCGAAAGCGGCCGCCGTTGCTCGCGACGTAAGAAAAATCCAGATCGTGACCTTTGCGCAGTTGGTCCTGCTGGTTGCGAGTGGTGATTTCGCCGATATAGCCTTCCAGCTCGCCATGCGAGAGGTCGCGGAACTTGACGGGCATTAGATCGCCATACATCCGCAGCATGGGTGGAATGCCCACCGCAAAGTGAATATCGGAACAACCCTGGTCTGTTCCCAGTTTCAAGAAAGCATCTATTCGAGCCATAGTGAGGCGAATTATGTTCGTTTCTGCTGCAGGTTGCTGCTTTGTAGTTGAATCCGGCAGTTGTGCCTGTGAGGCCGGTCACAAGCAAGCAGTCTGAGTTACGGTTTGTTATCTAATGAGGGCATCTCTATAATGCCGACCCCTTTCGGGGTATGGGGTTGTTTTTACGCGAAAGTGGCGGAACTGGTAGACGCGCTGGATTTAGGTTCCAGTGGTTAATCCCGTGAGGGTTCGAGTCCCTCCTTTCGCACCATTATTTATGTCGCTGCTTGCAGCGTTGATCGAGGTTCGGTTATGCAGATCACGGTAGAAAATACGGGCGCACTTGAACGGCGCATGGCTGTTCAGGTTCCGGCTGAGCGCGTAGCTGACGCTATTGATCAGCGCCTGAAGTCGCTCAGTCGTACCGTACGTCTGAAGGGCTTTCGTCCTGGCAAAGTGCCTGTCAATGTCGTCAAGCAACAGTATGGTGATGCCGTACGACAGGAAGTGATCGAAAAGCTGCTGCAAAGCAGCTTCTCAGAGGCCGTAGCGGAACAGAACCTCACGCCGGCAGGTGGTCCGCGTATCGAAGCCTTCAGTGCTGAAGAAGGTCAGGACATGACTTTCCGCGCGGTATTTGAGGTATATCCCGAGTTTCAATTGGCCAGTGTAGAAGCACTCGAAGTCAATCGACCCACGGCGGAGATTGCCGAGTCGGATATTGATGCCATGATCGACAAGCTGCGCACGCAGCAGGCGACTTACAGCAAGATTGAGCGCGCAGCGAAGGATACTGACCGCGTCAATATCAGTTTCGTGGGCACCGTTGATGGCGAAGAGTTCAAGGGTGGTAAAGGCGATAACTTCCCGGTTATCGTTGGCGGTGGCCGCATGTTGCCCGAGTTTGAGGCTGGTCTTGTTGGCATGTCTGTTGGCGAAACCAAAGTTGTCGATGTGAATTTCCCTGCTGATTATGGCGTGCCCGAACTGTCCGGCAAGCTGGCGAAGTTCTCCATCACTGCGCATAACGTGGAGGAGCGCGTACTGCCGGAGGTTAATGATGAATTAGCCAAGTCTTTTGGTGTCGAAGAAGGTGGTCTCGCACGCTTGCGCGAAGAAGTGAAGGAAAACATGCAGCGCGAGATGAGTGATGCCGTCCGTTCGCGCCTGCGTCAGCAATTATTCGACGGATTGGTGAATGCCAACTCCGCGATTGAATTACCCAGTATCCTGATTCAGAACGCGATGCGTGACATTCAAGTCGAGTTTGGCCGTTCGCGCGGAGTTCGCGATGCGGCGCAATTGCCGCCCGCTGAGCAGTTCCTGGAACCAGCGCGTCGACGTGTTGCACTTGGTTTGTTGCTGGGTGAAGTCATCAAGATCAGCGGTGTCACTGTGGATCGTGGTCGCGTGCAGTCGAAACTGCAGGACATGGTAATGCAGTATCCAGATCCTGCCCGTGCGATGAAGGCATTGCGTGACAATCCTGAGTCGCAGCGCCAGCTTGAAAGCATGGTGCTGGAAGACCAAGTCATCGACTGGATGCTCGAAAAAGTGAAGATCAACGATCAACCTATCTCTTTTAAAGAGTTAATGGGCTTGGGCAACTGAGTTCAATTGGGTCTGCTCTCATTGGCGATGCAAATGCGCGTCGCCGATGCAAATAGAAGCTTTGATCGAGTTGAAAATGCCAACATCGTCCCAACTTGATCTGCGATAGCGTACTAATCTCACCTCCGGGTTTTTTCTCAAGGCGGGTTTCATGAATCCATTCAAGACACAGGCAGAGCTGGACATCGTTTCACAACTGGTACCGATGGTCGTGGAGCAAACCGCTCGCGGTGAGCGTGCCTATGACATTTATTCCCGCCTATTGAAGGAACGTGTCATCTTCATCGTTGGGCCAGTGGAAGATCACATGGCCAATCTGGTGGTGGCGCAGCTGCTGTTCCTCGAGTCCGAAAATCCAGATAAAGATATTGCCTTGTACATCAACTCGCCTGGTGGCGTGGTGAGCGCGGGCCTGGCTATTTATGACACGATGCAATTTATCAAGCCTGATATCAGCACTATTTGCATTGGTCAGGCCGCCAGCATGGGTGCCGTGTTGCTCGCGGGTGGAACAAAAGGTAAGCGCTACAGCCTTCCTCATTCACGCATCATGATTCATCAACCGCTGGGTGGCTTCCAAGGTCAGGCCTCTGACATTGACATTCATGCACGTGAAGTCCTTGCGACTCGTGAACGTCTGAATCGCATGTTGGCCGCACACACCGGACAGCCTGTGGAGAAAATCGCTCAGGATACCGACCGTGATAACTTCATGAGCGGTGATGCTGCGGTTGCGTACGGGTTGATCGACAAAGTGCTGGATAAGCGTGCGCAGCTCACGCCGCCCGGAAAGTAGCCTGATTAATTGTTAAGCATTTTCCGTAATGTCTGGCTGATCATGCCAACCCTTTGTACTTTAAGGGTGACGCATGATATAAGCCGTTTGCAGCCTGAATAAGGCGGTAACCGTTGAGGGTGGTTCATGTCTGACGATTCACGCAAGCAGGATGATGGCAAGCTGTTGTACTGCTCTTTCTGCGGCAAAAGCCAGCACGAAGTCCGCAAGCTGATTGCAGGGCCGTCTGTATTCGTTTGCGATGAGTGTGTCGAGCTATGTAACGACATCATTCGCGAAGAGCTGGAAGAAAAAGCCGAACGCACTCGCGACAAACTGCCCAAGCCGCACGAAATCAAGAAAGTGCTCGATGAATATGTCATTGGCCAAGACCGCGCCAAGAAGGTGTTGTCTGTGGCGGTGTACAACCATTACAAGCGGTTGCAGACCAAGAACACTGATTCTGCCCGCTCCAAAGACGAAGTCGAGCTGGCCAAGAGCAATATCCTGCTGATAGGGCCAACTGGTTGCGGTAAGACCTTGCTTGCTGAAACGTTGGCGCGCTTGCTGAACGTACCGTTCACCATTGCCGATGCGACCACACTGACAGAAGCGGGTTACGTTGGCGAAGATGTCGAAAACATCATTCAAAAACTGCTGCAAAAGTGCGATTACGATGTGGAAAAAGCCCAAACAGGCATTGTTTACATCGACGAAATCGACAAGATTTCACGCAAGTCGGATAACCCTTCTATTACTCGCGATGTGTCGGGTGAAGGTGTGCAACAGGCTCTGCTCAAGCTGATCGAAGGCACCATTGCTTCCGTGCCTCCGCAAGGTGGTCGCAAGCATCCGCAACAGGAGTTCTTGCAGGTCGATACCAGCAACATCCTGTTTATTTGCGGTGGCGCATTTGCTGGACTGGAAAAAGTCATTCTCAACCGCACCCAGAAGTCGGGTATCGGTTTTATGGCTGAGGTTCGTCAACAGAATGAGCGTCCTCATGGTAACGATGTGTTCCACGATGCCGAGCCTGAAGATTTGATCAAGTTTGGTCTGATCCCCGAATTTGTAGGGCGCTTGCCGGTGGTAGCAACGCTGGAAGAACTGGACGAAGCGGCGCTGATGTCCATCTTGCTGGAACCCAAGAACGCACTGACCAAGCAATATCGCAAGTTGTTTGAAATGGAAGGCGTTGATCTGGACTTCCATCCCGAAGCAGTCCGTGCGGTTGCCAAGCGTGCAATGGAGCGCAAGACTGGCGCGCGTGGATTGCGCACCATTCTTGAGAACATTCTGCTTGAGACAATGTACGAATTACCGTCATTGCGTAATGTGCAGAAAGTGGTCGTTGAAGAAGCTGCCATTCGTGGTGAAGGCAAACCCTTCATTGTGTATGGTGGTGATGAGCAAAAGATGCTGGAAAATCGCCGTCCAACCGGCAGCGATCATCACTAGGTCGCTTGGCACAATCTGCTGATGCAATGAAACGCCGCACCGATTGATGCGGCGTTTTTGCTTTTGGATGGCGCGAGGAATCAGGCGAAGCGGCAGATTTTTTAGCTCCTGCGCCGCAACTTGAACCAATCCTCAGAATTGCGATTTATGTCGTTTGACTACTGCCGTTACACCTCGTAATGTCAAATCTTGAATTCGCGCCGTCCGGCCTCACTCTATCCACTACCTTTCCTCCAGGAACCCAACGTGAGCACTGATACCACAGGCACTTCGACTCCCTCACAGCCCGACTCGATTCAGAACATTGCAGTGCTGCCATTGCGCGATGTCGTCGTTTATCCGCACATGGTGATTCCACTATTTGTTGGCCGCGAGAAATCCATCCTCGCTCTTGACCAGGCAATGCGCAGCAACAAGCAAATTCTGCTGATCGCGCAGAAGCAGGCAGAAGTTGATGATCCCGGTGCGGATGACATCTATCGCATCGGTACGCTCGCAAACATATTGCAATTATTAAAGCTGCCAGATGGCACCGTAAAAGTTCTGGTGGAAGGTTCGGTGCGAGCTTCTATCGGAACAATTCGCAGCGAGACATTCTTCGCAGCCGATGTGGACTTGCTGAAAGACCAATCGCAATACGATGAACGTGAAATGGATGTGCTCACTCGTTCGGTGGTCTCCCAGTTTGAACAGTACGTAAAGCTCAATCGCAAGGTGGCCCCGGAAATTCTGACGGCGCTGGCGGGCATTGAAGAGCCCGGTCGCTTGGCGGATAACGTTGCGGCTCACATGGCGTTGAAGCTGGATGCTAAACAACGCGTGCTGGAAATACTCGACGTGCGCAAACGCTTGGAACACATTCTCGCGTTACTTGAAGGTGAGATGGATGTTCTGCAAATTGAAAAACGCATTCGTGGACGTGTTAAGCAGCAGATGGAGAAGAGTCAGCGTGAGTATTACCTCAATGAACAAATGAAGGCCATCCAGAAAGAACTGGGTGATCTTGAAGATGCGCCGAATGAGATGAGCGAACTGGAAAAGCGCATTCAGAAAGCAGGCATGCCGAAGGAAGCCCGTGATAAAGCCATGGCGGAATTCGGTAAGTTGAAGCTGATGTCTCCCATGTCGGCAGAAGCCACAGTAGTGCGTAACTACATCGATTGGCTAGTGAAGTTGCCCTGGAAGAACAAGACGAAGGTTCATCACAATATCGTCGAGGCGGAGAAGGTGCTCGAAGAAGACCACTATGGTCTGGAAAAGGTGAAGGAACGCATCATTGAGTATCTCGCCGTACAGCAACGCGTCAAGGCATTGAAAGGACCGATCCTCTGTCTCGTTGGCCCTCCAGGTGTCGGTAAAACATCGCTGGGACAATCGATCGCCCGCGCCACCAATCGCAAGTTTGTGCGCATGTCATTGGGTGGTGTGCGTGATGAAGCCGAGATTCGTGGACATCGTCGTACCTACATTGGTTCGATGCCCGGAAAGATTGTGCAGAATCTGGTCAAGACCGGCGTGAATAATCCGTTGTTCCTGCTCGACGAAGTCGACAAGATGGCGATGGACTTCCGTGGCGATCCCAGCTCTGCGTTGCTTGAAGTGCTCGATCCAGAACAGAACAGCACCTTCAATGATCACTATCTAGAAGTCGATCTTGATTTGTCGCAGGTGATGTTTGTATGTACTGCAAATAGCCTGAATATTCCTGCGCCACTGCTTGATCGTATGGAAGTGATCCGGTTGCCTGGTTATACCGAAGATGAGAAGAGCGCCATCGCTCGCAAGTATCTGTTGCCAAAACAGATGAAGCAAAATGGTCTGGTGGAAAAAGAGTTGAGCGTGTCCGAAAACACCATCAAGGATGTGATTCGCTACTACACACGCGAAGCGGGTGTGCGTAATCTCGAAAGAGAAGTGTCCAAGATTTGCCGCAAATCCGTGAAGCAACTTTTGACGGAAAAAAGCCTGAAGCAAATATCGGTGACGCCGCGTAATTTGAACAAGTATCTGGGTGTCCGCAGGTTCAGCTATGGTCGTGCAGAAGAGCATGATCAGGTTGGTCAAGTCACTGGATTGGCATGGACCGAAGTGGGCGGTGAGTTACTTACCATCGAATCATCCGTGGTGCCTGGCAAGGGCAAGTTACTCGACACGGGTAAGCTGGGTGATGTGATGAAAGAATCTATTCAGGCCGCGATGACGGTGGTGCGCAGTCGCGCCTCGGTGTTAGGCCTGGAACCGGACTTCAACCAGAAAGTAGACGTACACATCCATGTTCCGGAAGGCGCGACACCGAAAGATGGTCCCAGCGCAGGTATTGGAATGTGCACGGCCCTGGTTTCTGCGTTAACGAAGATTCCTGTGCGCTCGGACGTGGCAATGACCGGCGAGATTACGTTGCGTGGCCAGGTACTGCCGATTGGCGGGCTCAAGGAAAAATTGCTCGCCGCACATCGTGGTGGTATCCGCGTTGTTCTGATTCCCGATGAGAACACCAAGGACCTGGCCGAAATTCCGCAGAACATCAAGGACAGCATCGACATCAAACCAGTCAAGTGGATTGATGAGGTGTTGCAGATTGCGCTCAAGCACATGCCACGACCACTGCCAGTGACAGCGGACAAAGCTGCAGTTGCAAAATCCCACTCGCGCAGAGTAACCAAGCGCGGAGGCAAGCAGGTGCCTGCGCACTAGTTGGAAAGCGCAAAAACCTGGTTTCGAGAACCGGTATGAGGCGGCGCTGATAATAGTTATCAGCGCCGTTTTTTCTTTGGAACAACATGTTAGGGGTAAAAAAATTGCTACAGATGACGACATCTGTTGACCATCCGTCAATGCGCTGATATAACGCGCGCCCATTTTTCGGTTGCACAATCTCGATAACAGATGGTGCATTGTCATAAAACTTCTGGAATCGTAAATGAACAAGAGCGAATTAGTTGACGCAGTAAGCAGCCAGTCTGGTTTGGCCAAGGCAGATGCAGCACGTGCTGTAGATGCAGTACTGGAAGCCGTTAGCACTGCATTAAAAAGCGGTGATTCAGTGGCGCTGGTTGGCTTTGGTACTTTCGCTGTGAAGGCACGTGCTGCCCGCACCGGCCTCAATCCTCGCACACGTGAGCCACTTCAGATTCCTGCCAGCAAAATGCCTGTATTCAAAGCTGGTAAGGCGCTTAAGGATGCTGTAAATTAGCGCGCTCTTTGCGAGGTGCTATGCAAGTAACATCTCGCAGCATAAATCTGGAATTCCAGATCGATTGCTCAAGTGACCTGTGATGAATCGAAGAGAGTGGGTCTGTTTAATAGCAGTATCGACTCAATCAATTGAAACGAATCATTGCAGTTAACGGGTGCTTAGCTCAGCTGGTAGAGCGTCGCCCTTACAAGGCGAATGTCGGCGGTTCGATCCCGTCAGCACCCACCATACAACAACGTAAAGTTTTCGCGCGGAGCGGTAGTTCAGCTGGTTAGAATACCGGCCTGTCACGCCGGGGGTCGCGGGTTCGAGTCCCGTCCGCTCCGCCACTTTCTTCTCAACAATCAACATTCGTCATGCTGCAAACCATTCGTGACAAGCTGTCGGGTTGGGTCGCCAAAATAGTTCTAGGCGCACTCGCGGTCGTCTTTGTATTCTGGGGTATTGAGCTGCGTTCAGCTTATTCCGCCAGTAACTACGCAGCCACCGTCAATGGCGACAACATCTCGTTGAATGAGGCGCACGAAGCATGGCAGCGTCAACAGACTCAATTGCAACAGCAATTGCATGGCGACATTCCCGAAGTCCTGAAGAAATCGCAGCAGCAAGCCATCATGGATCGGTTGGTGAATACTCAGTTGTTGCAGCAACAAGTCAACAAGCTTGGCTACGGCGTCAGTGACGAAGCGCTGGTTAAAGCTCTGCACGACATTTCGGAATTTAAAGTCGATGGCAAGTTCGATCCCGAGCGTTACACCGGCATGATTGCCTCGCTGGGACGCAGCAAGTCGCAATTCGAGCATGACTATCGTAATCAGCTTGCGCTGCAACGATTGCAGAACGGTGTCGTCAATACTGCGTTTGCAACTCCGTTTGAAGCAGCACGTGCTCAGGCATTGCTGGGCGAGCAACGTGATGTTGAATTCGCGACGCTGAGTGCAAAATCTTTTTTGTCTACAGTCAATGTGACCGATGCAGAAGTGCAGTCGTACTATGATGCCAACAAGAACTCCTTTATGACGCCTGAGACAGTGGGCTTGCAGTATGTGGAGCTGAAGCTGGCTGACGTTGCATCTGAAGTGACGGTGACAGAAGAAGCCTTGCGCTCCTACTACGATCAGATCAAGGACAAGTTCAGCACCGGTGAACGTCGTCACGCTCATCACATTCTCATTGCGGCTGGCAATGGTGTAGATGATGCAGCGGCAAAAAAACAGGCCGATGACCTCTATGCCAAGCTAAAGTCGGGCGCGAACTTTGAAACGCTGGCAAAAGAAAATTCCAAAGATCCGGGTTCTGCTGTCAAGGGCGGTGACTTGGGTTGGGCGAAACGCGGCGATTTCGTAAAGCCGTTTGAAGAAGCCTTGTTCAGCATGAATCCTGGCGAGATTCGTGGTCCTGTGAAGAGTGATTTCGGCTACCACATCATTCGCCTCGATGAAATCGAAGGCAGCAGCAAGACCTACGAACAGGTGCGTGCGGAAGTGGAAGCAGACTACCGTAACGAGCAGGCGCACAGCTTGTTCTATGATCGTACGCAGAAGTTTGCGGATGCTGCGTTCTCCAGAATGAATGAACTGGATAGCGTCGCGAAAGAATTCAACACTACCGTCAAAACCATTCCCAATTTTACGCGCGATGGTGGTGGTGAGTTTGCCAAGGGCTCGCCTGTTATCGATGCGGCCTTTAGCGAAGCAGTACTTGAGAAAGGCCAGAACAGCCCTCTGGTGACCATTGGTGAAGAGCGTGCACTTGTCGTGCGTATTAACGATCACAAATTGCCGGAACAAAAAACTTTGGATCAGGTGCGTAGTGAAATTGTTGCATTGCTGAAAGACAAAGCTGCAAAGGTTGCTGTCGAGCAG
>DATAHE010000187.1:0-2925 GCA_036263355.1 Steroidobacteraceae bacterium
AATCAGATTGAAAAAGCTGGCGAGCTAAGCGTAGACAACAGCGATGAAGATGCGCTGATTACGCGAACTGCAAATGGTGTCAGTGTGATGATTTTGTGCGTGATTGAATATCGCTTCCTTCTCGAAATTCAGAAAGGCGCAACGCTGGGCGAAGCCGCGATGACGGCACTTGGCATCAATCCGGAATTTCCACTCGCAGCAACGTTGGCAAAATTGATCGGCGCGGGATGCTTTGTCGACGCCACTTTCACCTAAAAAATCTTTTTGCCCATCGTCTTACGGGACGTTAGGAATGGCTGAAAGCTGCAACCAGTCATTAGTAAGAAAAACATAACAAGCGTTATTGGTTTACTGGACGCAATGAATATTCGATCTCTGTAGAGTCGCTTTGTTTACACATAGCAACTACAGGGGTCATTCATGAACAGTAAAAGATTTTTTATCCATCTATTCGCTATAGCCACACTGGGCTTTGGTGCGACTGCCAATGCCACGGTTTATCACCTGATATGTCGAGGCAGCATTTCAGGCAATACCAACCTGACTGTCGAAGCCTTCCCGGATGCTGACAACACAATGGGGACATGGATTCATTACCAGTTCCAACGTTACACCGGATCAAAAGCCTCCGTTAAATCTGATGGCTCACATCTCGCGGCAGGTCAATGTTCCTGGGCCACCAATGTGCTCAGCAGTAGCCATACTTACTTCAATCACACTATCCACAATTCGAAAATTTATCTGCATGCATCGTTTGCTCCAACCATCGGCAGCGAAGGCCTGCAGCAACCGGCATCACCCAATATCTGGACGGCACCGGACCGATCTGATCCGAGTCAGGACTACCTGCCCTACTTCGGTAGCAATGCCATCGTGCCGCAAGGCGAAGGCTCCATTGTGGATCCTAACTACATCTTCCACTTTTACGTATCAATCAATTCGGACAACGTGCTGGAATTCTATCGCCTGAACTCTATCGTCAAGTTGTATTGATGATTTAAGTCGCGGCATTGTCGACAAGACGATGCCGTGATTATCGGGTTTGCCAATGGCCAAATTGAATGCTTTTATCGCTTTTGTTTAGATGATTGCTTGCTGCTCGATGTGTCTTTAACTTGCGATGGAGCAACTTGTTCCTTGCTGACATGCTCCAGCTCAGATGCTGGACATTCGGCGACCACCGCATCACGAATAATCTGCGCCAATCTCTTCACTCCCGGCCCGGCTGCATCGTAATCCGCGTAGACGAGATACAAAGGGCGAACACGCACACTGCCCTCCTTCAAGTTAAGTGGTTTCAATAGTCCTGTGTTCAGCTCTTCACGAATCTTGTCTTCGGGATACCACGCAAATCCATAGCCACGCTTTACTGCTTCGATGGACGTGCTCATGTTGGTCACGGTCCACCGTTGCTCGGCATCCAGTGCCAGTACATTCAAGCTACGACTAACACCACTATCGCGAACCACCATATGACGATACTCGCGCAGATCACGCAACGTTAGTGGACGATCAAACTGATGCAGTGGATGCAGTGGACTGGCCACCGCCATCATGCGCATCTCCAGCAGCAACTCACTATCAAACACCTTTAGCTCCAAACCAGAAATGGCCAGCTCCGCCTTGCCTCCGCGTAGCGCTTCTTCGGTGCCGCTTAATACTGACTCAATCAGTTCAATACGTGTGTGCGGACTCTCTTCACCAAACTGCGCAAGGCACTTGAGTAGCAAAGGCGTTGGGAACAAAGGCTCTACTGCCAAACCAATTTCAGCTTCCCAGCCAGCGGATAATTTTCTTGCGGCGCGCTCAATACCGGTTGCTTCTTGCAACAAGGCTTTCGCACGGCGATATAGCAGCTGACCTGTCGTGGTGAGCACCGCTTTGCGTCCCTGAATATCGAACAGCTTTACATGCAATAGAGCTTCCATTTTCTTGACTGCATACGTCACAGATGACTGGCTTTTATGCAGATGCTCGGCGGCTTGCGCATAACCGCCGGTCTCTACAACTGCCAGCAGGGCGCGCCACTGATCGATGGAAATCTTGGGGTGGATATCGCTCATGGATCGCAATATATCTAATTATTAGATTAATAAGCGCCAAAAATTGCGCTTTTTTATCAACTAAATAATAGTTTCATAGACCTCAACGGGAAACGGAACAAGCCGACCCGAACTGGAGGACATCATGACGACGTTATTGCAATTGAATACCAGCGTATTTTCGGAAGCCGGGCAGTCATCGCAATTGGCACGAGACTTTGTGCAGAACTGGCAGCGACAGCACGGCGAGCCCAACGTGATCGTACGCGACTTGGCGGCCAATCCGGTTCCCCACCTGAATGGCGAACGCTTCAAAGCCTTTTTGACTCCGGCCGGAGACCGTACTTCCACTCAGAAGGAGATCGCTGCTTATTCAGATGGCCTGATCGACGAATTGAAACAGGCTGATGTGATTGTGATTGGTCTGCCGTTGTACAACTATGGCATTCCCTCGTCACTGCAGGCGTACTTCGATCACGTTGCCCGTGCAGGCGTTACCTTCAAGTACACTGCCAATGGTCCCGTGGGATTTCTTGAAAACAAACGCGCAGTCATATTTGCAACCCGTGGTGGCAAGTACATTGGCAGCAACAATGAAAGCGTGACCATACAGGTACGTAACTTTCTTAAGCTGCTGGGCATTACGGATGTGGAATTTGTCTACGCGGAAGGCCTTGCAATGGGTGATGCCTTACGTGAGGTGGAATTGAAGCATGCCCGCGAATTGAGCGCTCAACTTGCTGCAGCCTAAAGCATGACGATGACGATAGATTGAGATTGCGAGAAGATTTTGGGAGAACGATCATGAGTACACGACAGATTAACCAGATCATTCCTTCGATGGACACATCGGATGGCGCAGGTGTGCGTTTGCGTCGCAGTA
>DATAHE010000188.1:0-2539 GCA_036263355.1 Steroidobacteraceae bacterium
AGAGCCGCCAAAATCAGCATGTGTATAGTCAATACCGGAATCGATGATACCGATCTTCACTCCTTTACCTTTGACGTTCATCGCGTTCCATAGCTTCGTCGCACCGATCCACGGTACGCTATCGATATTATCCATCTTGTACTTGGTGACCTTCCCCACTGAGCGCACTCCGGGTAAGCCACGCAACGCATTCACTTCTGACAGCGCAACACTCACATGCAATCCATTTGCGCCAACACGATGCGAAGACAGAATCGTTGCGCCGTGGCTTTCGAGTGTTGAGCGGATTGCGCTTTGCTGTGCAGTAACGCGCTGAGCCTGCGCCTTCTGCGCATCAGCGCTGGCGACATCGCCAGTCTGTTTAACACTATTGATATTCAACTCTGAGACCGAAGGCTCATCGAGTTGCACGAACACATCTACTTTCAGGTCACGTGCATTCAGTCGCTGGAGATGCAAATTGCTGTTTACCGTGGAAGGTCGTTTAATGCCAGCGGCATACGAAGGAGTGACAATGCATCCTGCCGTGATCAGTACGACGAGGCCGCGGGATGCAATGCGCGAAAAAGAACGCTTCAAATCCGTCATGACGAATCCCCTTTTCAGAAGTTGATTTGTAGGACATGAACACTTAAGACCAAGCGACAATGCCCCGATTGAATCAACGTACCGGGATTCGGTCGGCGGCGCAATTATTGTTTTGCGCAATTGTTTTTTCTAAAGAGGCAACCTCCATTTCGCCTCAACTCAGTGCGATAACGAACAGCCCTCAGACTTGATCGCCCCGTCCAATGGCAAAATATTTAAACCCGAACTGCTTCACTAAGGACGGATCGTAGAGATTGCGCCCATCAAATATCACTGGCTGCTTCAGCACCTTGCGCATGGTGTCGAATTCGGGACTGCGGAATTCACGCCATTCAGTGACGATCGCGAGAACGTCGGCACCTTCCAGAGCTTGATCTGCGGTCTTCACTAACTTCAAGTCTGATCGCTCTCCATAGATGCGCTGCGTTTCGTGTGCGGCAACCGGATCATAAGCCTGTATTTTCGCGCCTGCTTTCCACAATGATTCCATCAAGGTGCGGCTCGCGGCTTCGCGCATGTCATCGGTGTTCGGTTTGAACGCCAGTCCCCACAATGCAATTGTTTTACCTTTGAGATCACCTTTGAAGAATTTGTTGATCTTGTTGAACAACACTTCCTTCTGGCGATAGTTGACGTTTTCAACCGCGTTGAGAATCTCGGGTGTGTACTGATTATCCTGCGCGGTACGTGCCAGTGCCTGCACGTCCTTCGGGAAACATGAACCACCATAACCGCAACCCGGATAAATAAAGTGATAGCCAATGCGTGGATCAGAACCGATACCGTTACGAACCTTCTCAATATCCGCACCCAGACGTTCGGCAATATTGGCCAGCTCGTTCATGAAGCTGATCTTGGTTGCCAGCAATGCGTTAGCCGCATACTTGGTCAACTCCGATGAGCGTACATCCATCACAATCATGCGTTCATGATTGCGGGTGAACGGGTCATACAAAAGTTTGAGCAACTCAGCGGTACGTGGATTGTCCGTACCCACAACAACACGATCAGGACGCATAAAGTCCGTGAGTGCCGCACCTTCTTTCAGGAACTCTGGGTTGGAGACCACATCGAATTCCAGTTGCACGCCACGTGCATTCATTACATCACGTACTTTAGCTTTTACCTTGTCCGCAGTGCCCACAGGTACAGTCGACTTGTTGACGATGACACGATATTCGTCTGCGTGTTTACCAATGGATTCAGCTACGGCGAGCACATACTTCAAATCTGCAGAGCCATCTTCATCGGGCGGCGTACCGACAGCAATGAATTGAAACAGTCCATGCTTTACGCCTTCTTCTGCACTGGTCGTGAAACTTAAACGACCAGCCGCAATTCCTTTCTTCAGTAGTTCTTCAAGGCCAGGCTCATAGATGGGTGGTTCGCCACGCTTCAGCATTTCGATCTTGCGTTCATCCACATCCACACACAGTACATGATTGCCCGCTTCGGCGAAGCATGCACCCGTTACTAACCCCACATATCCAGAACCAAAAATCGTTATTCGCACTTCCAACCTCTACATCAAAATCTATAAAAATTCATTCCCATGTCTTTTCCCATGAAAGCGGGAATCTAGTTAGTAGATTAATTCCGTTCATGGTGAGCTTGTCGAACCATTCAATATGACCTGCAAACATTTTGAACCCTTCGACGGGCTCAGGGTGAACGGGTCATACGGGTTAACTAACTCTCGCCATCCAGCGATAACAATGGCAAGTATAAATCAGTACGTCTATCCCGAAATACGCCCCAGCTTTCGCGGTAACGACGAATCGCATCCAGATCAAAACTTGCAGTAATTATCCCCTCAGTCACGCGATCACATTGCTTGACAACTGCACCAGTGTGATCAGCAATAAAAGATGAACCGTAATACTGCACCTGCCACTTACCGCTTTTCTCCACACCAATGCGATTGGAAGCAATCAGCGGCATGATATTGGCA
>DATAHE010000189.1:0-2211 GCA_036263355.1 Steroidobacteraceae bacterium
TAGAGGCAGGAAGCACGGTCGCACTGGTAGGCAGATCAGGCAGCGGAAAATCAACACTGGTCAATTTATTGCCACGCTTTTACGAACTTGATCAAGGTGTAGTGTTGGTTGATGGGCATGATATACGCGACTACGATTTACACAGCTTGCGTGAACAGATCGCGCTGGTGAGTCAGGATGTGGTTTTGTTTGATGACAGTATTCGCAACAATATCGCGTTTGGCAGACCTGCATCGAACGAAGCGATTGAGCGTGCTGCGAAAGCCGCACATGTACTTGAGTTTGCAAATCAGTTGCCGCATGGTCTGGAAACTACCGTTGGTGAACGCGGCGTACTGTTGTCAGGCGGCCAGAAGCAACGCATCTCCATAGCACGTGCTTTGTTGAAGAATGCGCCGATATTAATTCTCGATGAAGCCACCTCGGCATTGGATACGGAATCCGAGCGAGTCATTCAGGCTGCGCTTGAAGACTTGATGCAGAACCGTACCACACTGGTTATCGCTCACCGTCTTTCCACTATCGAGAAGGCAGATTGCATTGTAGTGATGGACAGTGGTCGCATTGTGGAGCAGGGTACACATGCCGAGCTGATTGCAGCGAATGGTGCCTACGCAGCTTTACATCGCATGCAGTTCAATGTGTAGTCTAGTTCGACGCGTCGGCATCATGATTCTGCTTTCGCAAAAGCGCTGTAAATCCGCCCATGGAAGCTCCGGTAAAGACTTCCTGTCTTTACGGTTTCGCTGCAACTAGAATCATGATGCCGACGCGTCTTATGTGTTGTGTATGTCGGAGACGAGCGATCTTCGCGTAGCGCATATCATGTCTTTAGACACCACTCTGCAATCACTCTGGTATGGCAAATCACGCGTTGCGTGGTTGCTGTTGCCGTTGTCGTGGTTGTACGCCGTAGTAATCTCGATTCGCAAAACGTTGTATCGCGTTGGTATTCTGCGTTCAGTGAAGGTATCAAGACCGGTTATTGTTGTCGGCAATATTTCGGTAGGCGGCACTGGCAAAACGCCATTAGTCATCTGGCTGGCGAAAAAACTCGAAGAGAAAGGTTACAAGGTTGCGGTCATCGCACGCGGTTATCGTGGCAAGGCAACGGTCTGGCCACAGCTGGTAACGTCTGAAAGTGATCCTCATCTAGTTGGCGATGAGCCAGTGCTTATTGCCCAGCAAGCGAACTGCATCGTGATAGCTGGACCGGATCGTGTCGCGAGCGCAAAGCTGGCTATCGAGTCTGGCGCAGATATAGTTATTTCTGACGACGGATTGCAGCATTATCGATTGCGTCGTGACTGTGAAATTGCAGTGGTTGATGGTTCACGACAATTAGGCAATGGACATTTGCTGCCCGCAGGTCCGCTGCGTGAGGCTGGATCAAGATTGAAAGAAGTGGATATCGTGATCGTGAATCAGCGCGACGCAAATATCTCTGATTCGCAGTCGTCCGTTCGTGCCGATATTACCTTCCGTATCGCGTTGCGTAACTTACGGTCTATTAAAACTCGTGACGTGCGGCCTCTGGAAAGCTTGCGAGATCAGCAAGTGCATGTCGTGACGGGAATCGGCAACCCGGAGTCGTTTGTTAATGCGCTGAGCGCGCAAGGATTGAAGGTGTCGGCGCGAATTCTTCGCGATCATGCTCATATTCAGCAGCATGATCTGCAGTTTGGTGACCAGTTGCCAGTTCTCATGACAGCCAAGGATGCCGTAAAATGCCGCAAGCTTTATCTGGATGATCGATACTGGGCAGTAGATGCTGATGCAATGCTGAATGACATTGCAGCAGATAAGTTGATCAATTGTATTGAAGCGCCTATCAAGAACTTCCGCAGCGAGAGTTAAAGATTATGGATTCAAGATTGCTCGATATCCTGGCTTGTCCAGTGTGCAAGAGTCCGCTTAAGTACGACAAGCGCAGTGAGCAATTGATCTGTAAAGCAGACCGGTTGGCGTTTCCTGTGCGTGATGGCATTCCCGTAATGCTTGAAGAAGAGGCCAAACAATTGCTGCCTGACGACGCATTGTTATCAAGCACGCCATAAGACTTGAAGTCATGACATTCAAAGTCGTCATCCCTGCGCGCTATGCATCCACACGCTTGCCCGGGAAGCCTTTGCTGGACATTCGCGGCAAGCCCATGGTGGTGTGGGTAGTTGAATCAGCATGTGCCAGTAATGCAGATGAAGTGTGGGTCGC
>DATAHE010000190.1:0-2359 GCA_036263355.1 Steroidobacteraceae bacterium
TCCATAATGGCCCACCACCATGATGTGTTTTACTTTAAGAATGTCCACCGCAAACTGCATGACCGAAAGGCAGTTCAGGTCGGTATGCACAACGACATTGGCAACATTGCGATGAACAAACAGGTCGCCTGGTAACAGATCAACAATCTGGTTGGCGGGAACCCGGCTGTCGGAACAACCGATCCAGAGATACTCAGGAAATTGTTGACGCGAAAGTTTGGAGAAAAATTCTGGATCCTGTTCGAGAATTTTCTTCGCCCAAGCCTTGTTGCTATCAAACAGTTGTTTAAGCATGCGCATGTTTCAACTCACTCATGATCTGGCTCGCCGGTAGCATCCTGACATGCCAGCGAGCTCGTGTTATAGGAAGCGCTAATAGTAAGTTGATTCTGCGATCAAGACCAGCTACTTGACGATGCGATAACAGGGCTTGTATTCCCCCTGCAATTTCATGCGTTTTTGCGCAACAAAAGCGCCAAGCAAATCGTCCAGCAACTGCATCAGTTGCTTGTCACCATGCAGTTCATACACGCCGCGCGTCTCGATGGCGCGTATGCCCTGTTCCTTTACATTGCCAGCCACAATGCCGGAAAAAGCGCACCGCAAGTTGGCGGCCAGCACATGCGCAGGCAGATCGCGCTGCAGCTGGAGCGAGGCCATCGCTTCATGCGTGGGTTCAAATGGTTGCTGGAATGCGAATGGGATCTTCAGCAGCCAGTTGAAATTGTAGGCATCACTTTGCGTACGACGATGTTCGCGTACTGTTTCCAGACCACGCGCCATTTCACGTGCGGCCTGCGCAGGGTCACCAATGATGATCTTGTAACGCGAGCGCGCGACTTCGCCCAGTGTCTGCACAACAAATTGGTCGATCTTGTCGAAGTACGCCGCGGCTGATGCAGGTCCGGTAAAGATGACTGGAAATGGATGATCCGCGTTGGCGGGATCAAGCAGAATGCCCAGCAGGTACAGGATTTCTTCAGCGGTACCTGCGCCACCCGGAAACACCACAATGCCGTGACCCATCCGCACAAAGGCTTCCAGGCGCTTTTCAATATCCGGCATGATCACCAACTGATTCACAATCGGATTCGGCGGCTCCGCAGCAATGATGCCGGGCTCCGTCATGCCAATGTAGCGGCCATCGCGAATACGTTGCTTCGCGTGCCCTATCGTCGCGCCTTTCATCGGTCCTTTCATGGCGCCTGGTCCACAGCCCGTACATACGTTCATCGCCCGCAAGCCCAACTCATAACCCACCTTCTTGGTGTAGTCATACTCGGTAGTACTGATGGAGTGACCTCCCCAGCAAACGACGAGATCGGGCTTGCCCTTGTAATCGAGCAGGCGTGCATTGCGCAGAATGTGATACACCGCGTTGGTAATACCGTTAGTGTCTTTCAGATCAAAACGCTGTGTACCGAGAATCGCATCGTGAATGTAGATGATGTCGCGCAATACAGCGAACAAATGTTCCTTGATACCACGGATCATTTGCCCATCTACAAAGGCTTTGGATGGCGCGTTGCGTATCTGCAGCTTCACACCCCATGCCTGACGACCGAGATGAATATCGAAGTCCTTGTACTTTTCGAAGATGGCGCGCGCATCGTCAGTTTCATTGCCGGTGTTGAGCACAGCCAATGCACAACGACGAAATAACTGGTACACCTCACTCTTCTCTGCAGACAGTAACTGACTGACTTCGCGCTGCGAGAGATTTTCAAGACTGCCCAGCGGCGAGACGCGCGCATGGACAAAATCATCAACCTCCAGCTGTGTCACGGAAGTCGATTCAAGTTTAATGGTCATTTAATTACTCAAGTTTCGAATAGGTAAGCTGATACAGACACGTGATTAGAACGCTATCGTGCCTGTTTTTAGGTCACATCGCAAAGTTTGGGTTTATATCAGCCGACACTGTTATCCACGGGGGCGATACAACAAGCGCTACTGGTTGGGAGGCAAAGATTTCTCGCCATGCTCGAATGACAGAAATGGTAATGATGCAGCGTCAGCCTGCTCGGTTGTCATTTCGACTACAGGGAGAAATCCATTCCACGCTTGCTAACAGCAGTTAGGGTTCGATATCAATGGGCAGACCCGACGCGGTCATCAACCAGATTTCAACCATATCCGAATTAGTAACGGCAATGCAGCCGTCGGTCCAATCGTTTCGCATGTAGTAATCGACTGGTTTACGCGGATGATTTGGCAACCCGTGAATCATGATCGCGCCACCCGGCCGTACACGGGCACGACGTGCGCGTTCTTCATCGACTACATTGGGGTAGGTAACCTGAATGGCGAGAAAATACTGGCTGTTGGAATTGCGTGTACCCAGATAGTAACTGCCTTC
>DATAHE010000191.1:0-11123 GCA_036263355.1 Steroidobacteraceae bacterium
GTAAAGGTCCTTCTTTCAGCGTCTGGCCTTCCGCGTATTTTTTCATGTTGATAAATACAAAACGCTCGGTGTCTTTAAGCGAATACACATGAATATCCAGATGCAGTTGTTGCAAGTTCAACGCGGCTGCACCGCCAATGCTGTCCAGTGTGGGCACACCTGAGGAAACATTTCTAGGGAATGTTGTAACAGGACTGCCAGCGGGCTTGGCTGCATCTTCAGGCGTAATTTGCCTGACCAACGGTGGACCATCAGGAACGGGCGCATTGGCCAGCACCTTGGCGGTTTCATCCGTTGCATCGACTAACGGTGCATTTTCGGTTTGTAGCGATCGCGCTTCCGCGGGAGTAATTTCTTTTGTTGTAGTCGCAGCTACGGGCGCAGTAACAGGTGCGGCGTTGTTGACTGTGATTAGCGGACCGGAGGCCTGATTGTTGCTGCGCATCCACATCACTACGATCAAGACCATATTAACCAACAACAAGCCGATGACGGCAATCATCCATACCGGCGGTGTATGAGGTCGGCGATAAACAAATCCCGGCTGAAGACCTTGAGCCTGTTGTTCACGCTCGCGTTCTGATTTTTTTAATGCGTCAAGGATGAAGCTCATGATGATCTCAGGAATTAGGCGATGAAGACAGGACCGGTCCGTGATTGACATTGAGCATGGCATCGAGCGCCACCTGCGTCTGTACACCAGCGACGCCATCTGCTTCCAGATGATGACTGCGCTGAAACTCAATCACCTGTTGCAACAGATTTTCATCAAACAGATTTCTGGCTCTGCCGGATTCTGGTTTTGTTTCTGCACTGCTGCTACTGGCACTCTGATCATTTTTTGTTGCCAGCAAAGTGCTGCGTAACCACGCCACATCATTGCTGCGCATGCCCATGTTCAAAGTGCGCTGCCCGGTTACTTGCGGTTTCCATATCACCAGATAATCACCATTCCAGTAACGTGCTAATGAAGCAATGCTGACATCGTAACGATCATTGCCAATTGTGATGGTTGCATCGTGATCCAGCACTCGCGATAACACGACTTGATGTGCGACACCATGATCATCATTCAATTGCAGGATTGCCGGTCGATTGAGCGCGACTAATTGTGCCCACGCACCTTTTTGATAAACGCACTCAAGGCCAACCAGCGTGACCTGTTCACAGGCGGTGCCCGCTGCAGGATTAAACTTTACATGCCATAGATCAAATAACGCAGCGAATGCGGCATCAGTATCAACTGATCCAGTCGCATGTTGCAGAACGTCACCCACATCGAGAGTGACCGGTTTGATAGGTTCGACTTTCTCGGGTGTATTCACTACTACTGCGGGCGCCGCAGGTTTTACAGGGCGCAATGCGTATGCAGTAAAGGAGACAGCAGCAATGGCAATTGCCACTACAGGACTCCATTTGAGCCAGCGCCACCATGATTTGGTGCGCCAGTGACCTGCAACCTCGCTGGCTGCTTCACGAATCAGTCGTGGACCGATCTCATGCTCTTCCAATGTATACGCGCCCAGCAAGGCCCGATCACAGATGATGTTAATCAAGCGTGGCACGCCACCGCTGAGTCGATGTACTTCACGCAATGCTGCATCGGTGAATATTTCAATATTGGTTCCAGCCACACGCATGCGATGCCACACATAGGCGGCGGTGTCATCGCGAGATAGCGGTGCAAGGTGATAACGACCGGTAATACGTTGAGCCAGTTGTCGCAGATCGCTGCGTGCCAGTACGTCACGCAATTCGGGTTGGCCAATCAATATGATTTGTAATAGTTTGGTAGTGGCTGTTTCCAGATTGGTCAGCATGCGAACTTGTTCGAGCGTTTCTGGACTCAGGTTCTGTGCTTCATCGACAATGACCACCACGCGTCGGCCCTTCGCATGTTTGTCGAGCAGATGGGCATTCAGCGCGTCGATCAATTGCTTGCTGCCAGTCAGCGACTCAGCCTTGATGCCCAGCTCGTGAACAATTGCCTGTAGAAACTCCTGGGGATTCAGGTTGGGATTCAGAATCAATGCGACGTCGGCATGTTGCGGTAGTTGTTCCAGCAAGGTTCTAATGACGGTTGTCTTGCCAGTACCGACTTCACCAGTAAGCTGAATAAAACCACCGGCTTCATTCAAGCCATACATCAGATGCGCGAGCGCCTCCGCGTGCTTTTCACTCATGTAGAGGTAGCGCGGATCGGGCGTAATCGCGAACGGCTTTTCGTTCAATCCGAAAAAGCGCGTGTACATGCACAACGACCTGATTTAGCGTGGGGCGGCAATACTACTATGCTGCAATGACGCCCGGCAGCTGTTCCTCGTTACGTCGGGGTTAGTTATCTGGCGGCGAGGACCGTCAGCGGAGGACTGGCTTTGCCTTGGCCGATTGCGGCAGCGAATCCGCCCGGGTCAGCGCCACAGCGCCAAACTTGTCGCGAATGCGATCGACGGTGGCATCAAGGTCGCGATTGCGCACTGACTCCGGCGAGGCGAACAGCTCCAGTTGCGCGGACTCTGTCAGTTCCGCCACGCCCACGCCAAGCAATCGTAACGCGGCACCGTCGAATTCATTCAGCCATTCATCCAGCAACTCGGCTGCACATTGCATGATCACCTGCGTTTCCTGCGTGGGCGGATGCACATGCCGTTGTCGTGTGGAGGTGGTGAAATCCGCGCGACGAATTTTTACGATGACACATGATGTCTGCAGCTGTCGCGAACGCAATCGTGTCGCGGTACGATCCGCAAGGCGACCGAGTTCGCGATGCATCTGTTGTGGTGCGCGGATGTCAATGTCGAAGGTGGTTTCACTGCTGATCTGCTTTTCATCCGCATCGGCAATCACTGGACGATCATCAATGCCGCTGGCGCGCGCCTGCATGAGTGCGGAGTATTTACCAAAGATGGATTGTAGTGATTGCACATTGGCGCGACGCAAATCGCCAAAGGTATGAATACTTAATGCACGCAGATGCGGTTCAGTTTTTTTGCCCACACCAAATAATCTTGAAACCGGCAACGGATCAAGCGTGTTGTGAATGTCTTCGCTCCGTACGATGACAATTCCATCGGGTTTGCGCAGATCGGATGCGATCTTCGCCACCAGTTTATTGGGCGCCACACCTACCGACGCAGTTAGTCGCGTGCGCGCACGAATCTTCTGCTTGATGCTAGCCGCGATAGCTTCTGCGGACCCCAGCGCACTTTGGCTATGCGTCACATCGAGAAATGCTTCGTCCAATGACAGGCCTTCGACCAATGGTGTGTATTCGTGAAAGATCCGAAAGATCTCTTTCGACACGGCTTGATAGTGCGACATACGTGGATGAACGCACACCGCATGTGGACAGAGTCGCAACGCTTCACGCATTGGCATGGCGGAGTGCACACCGTACTTGCGCACTTCATAGCTCGCCGCCGCCACCACACCACGATTACCAGTACCACCCACAATCAACGGCTTGCCCTGCAACGACGGATTATCGCGTTGTTCGACAGAAGCATAAAACGCATCCATGTCGACGTGAAGAATTGCGCGGCTCATGAGACAGCTGGACAGGACCGGAAGGGCTGATAGGTTATTGTACCTATTTCATCAATTCGCAATCAGATGATGTTATTCGACAGCCATTCGAGGCGGAGATTCACATGGGTATCATTCGGATTCGCGGCACCATTGACCTTGCACAGTTCTGGCCCGACGGTCAGTCAGATGCTGACACGACCAAGATTCTTTTATCAGTGGGCAATGACGCTTTTCAGTTTGCACCGGATGGCAAACACTTCACAGCCACTCACGTGTTTAATAACGCCGTGGTACATGGTGCATCACGCAAGGCGGTGATCAATAAAAACAAGGTAACGATCCGGTTGCAAGGTATCGATGCGCCGGAGCTTCACTATCGTGCTGGACCATTGCCACGCAAGAACTCCATCACCGATGCGATGCGCAAGAAGTTCAATCAGGTTAATTCCGCCGAGCGTCGTCAACATTGGGGCGAGACCGCGACAGTGGCGTTGGCAACGCACTTGAAGCATGTGGCCGTTAACGGTGTCGTTGAATGTGAAGCAGTGAGCAAGGTCGATCAGCCATCGGATTTGCTGGACACTTATGGTCGCATCGTTGCAGATATCTGTATTGGTCAGCAGTTTGATCACGACATCAATGAATGGCTTGCGACTGAGGGCTGGGTGTTTCCCACCTTCTATACTTCGATGACGAAGGAGGAGATCACCACCTTTCTCGACGCTGCAAAGCATGGGAAAGCAAAGGATCGTGTCTGGAGCAAGCTGAGAGGTGATGCCTCCAAATTTGATGCAGCGTTACAGTTTCGCAGGCCGGGCGCGTTGATTGACGAGAAGAAGGACAAAGGACCCTTGATAATGCCGAAACTATTTCGTCGCCAAGTTGCCTGGCAGATGCACCGAAAGACCGGATTATTTAAGGGAAATCTTGAAAAGTTCTTACAGGCAAATCCGGACGAGTGCATGTTGCTGAATGATTTTCTGGACAACGGCGTACATAGCGCCAAGACGCGTTACTTGCATGAATTTGTCGACGGCAATCGCTTTACCAAAAAGCCACACGAACTGGTGTTCAAGGAAAAGCCATCAACGGTGGTGGATGCAAATGGAAAACCGATTGAGCATTTCTAACTGGCCCGTTTAGATTTTTGTTGAGAAGTCAACGGCGGTTAGTGAAGTAGAAATTTTCCAGAGCTTCTGTGCGTATTCGTCATTGATGGCAGCGTCAGATGGTTGCTGAGATTTGCAATCGACGAAGTATTTGCCAGAGATAGTCGCAACCTCTTCTGTGGTGGCCAGATAGATCAATGTGCTTGCGCCCTGTTCAATCGTGAGGCCGAATAGTTTCTTGCGAATGCGCATCAATGAACGCCAGAAGAAGTTGGTGTTATCAGCAAAACGCGTTGCCACAAAGCCGGGATGAAACGCATTGATGGTGACGGATTCATACTTCAACAATTGCGCTAGGTAGTGCACAAACAACAAGTTTTCAAGCTTGGATTGCGCGTAGGCCAATATGCCGTTGCGTTGCAGATCATCGAAGTTCATCTTTGCATAGCGATGAGCGCGCGATGCGGTGCAGATAACACGGGCAGATGCCGAAGCGCGCAAGTTGGGTAATAGCAACAATGTAATGACGAAATAAGCGAGATGATTCAGGGCGAAAGTCGGCGACAGGCCATCAACAGTCTTTTCATCACCCATGAATACTGCGCCTGCATTATTGATCAATACATCAATGACCGGTTCTTTGACAGAGATCTCCGTTGCAATGCGCTTCATTTCAGCCACGCTGGATAGGTCAGCGAAATAGACAGCGTGATCTATTGTTGAGTTCGCTTCACTCAGCTTTTTGAGCGTTGCCGCTGCACGTCCCTTATCACGCGCGATGAGAACAATCCGTGCGCCGCTGGCAGCAAGCTTAATGGCAGCGACTTCACCAATGCCTGATGTTGCGCCAGTAATAACGATGTTCCGGGTCATGACGCAACATTACATCGAATGTTTTTCACAATGATGAATGTTTGCATGAAAGCTGCTTCCTGCCCCAGCCACGCAGAAAGCAAGCGCGTTCAACATTACTTGTTGTCGGTCTCTCGTACACCATGGAACAGGTGTTGAACAACGACGAAGAACAAAGGAATGAAGAATATGCCGAGGAAGGTGCCACCCAACATGCCACCGAATACACCGGTGCCAATCGCGCGTTGTGCACCGGCACCGGCACCCGTTGCCATCGCAAGTGGCAACACACCGAGACCGAATGCGAATGACGTCATTAAGATGGGACGCAGGCGATCATGCACGGCATGGAGCGTTGCCTGAATTACACCTTGCCCTTGTTCCACATATTCTTTTGCGAACTCCACAATCAGAATGGCGTTCTTGCTGGAGATACCAATCGTGGTCAGCATTGCAACCTGGAAATAGATGTCGCGTTGCAGACCGAGCAATGCGGTAGAAATAATCGCACCGATAATGCCGAGTGGCGCCGCAAGCAGAATAGCCAGTGGAATGGACCAGCTTTCGTACAGTGCTGCGAGACACAGGAACACAATGATGAACGACAGCGTGTACAACAATGGCGTCTGCGCACCAGCGGCTCGCTCCTGATAGGACTGGCCGGTCCAATCAACTGTGAAGCCGGGTGGCAACTGCGATACCAGTTTCTCGACTTCTGCCATGGACTCACCGGAGCTGACACCTGCTGCAGCTTCACCATTGATGTTCACAGCTGATACACCGTTGTAACGTTCAAGACGTGGTGATCCATATTCCCAGTGTGAGTTAGAGAATGATGCCGCAGAGACCATCTCGCCTCGATTGTTGCGAACGTACCAGCGATTGAAATCTTCCGGCACCATTCGATATGGTGCATCAGCCTGCACCATCACACGCTTGACGCGACCGCGATCAATAAAGTCATCAACATATCGTCCGCCCCAAGCTATGCCTAACGTGTTGTTAACATCAGCCATCGACAGACCCAGCGACGCTGCTTTCTGCGAATCGATATCTAGATGAAACTGCGGCGCATCTTCCTGACCATTGGGTCGCACGTTCGCAAGTAGCTTGTCCTGCGAAGCCATAAACAGAAACTGGTTACGCGCAGCAATCAATGCTTCATGGCCCTGGTTATTGATGTCCTTGAGATAGAAGTTGAAACCCGCAGCATTGCCGAGTTCGGTCACAGGCGGGGGCGCAAACGCGAAGGCCATTGCATCCTTGATCTGTGATAGCGGCCCGTATGAACGCATTTGTACCGCTTTGGCACTGAGATTTTTAGAATTACGTTCTGACCAGTCTCTCAGCAATACGAAACCGAATCCCGTGTTCTGTCCGCCACCACTGAAACTGAATCCTGCGACGGTGAAGATGGAAGTAACCGCGTCTTTCTCGCCATGCAGAAAATGTTCTTCTACTTGATCCAGTACTTTCTCGGTTCGCTCCTGCGTAGCGCCTACCGGTGCCTGCACCAGCGTATACAGCACACCCTGATCTTCATCGGGCAGGAACGCCGTAGGCAAGTGAAAGAATAACAAGCCCATCAACGAAGCTAACCCCAGGTACACCAACATAAATCGTGCGGGACGCGAAATGATGCGTTGTACGATGCCTTGATAGCGCTTGTTGCCAGAATCAAACTTTCTGTTGAACCATAGGAAAAACGGATGCGCCGCGTGGCCGTTGTTCTTGTCGACTGGCTTCAGCAAGGTTGCGCAGAGTGCAGGTGTCAATACGATTGCCACCACCACCGATAACACCATCGCCGACACGATGGTGATAGAGAACTGACGATAGATGACGCCTGTAGAACCGGAGAGAAAAGCCATGGGAATGAATACCGCTGACAACACTGTCGCAATACCAATCAAGGCACTGGTGATCTGATCCATGGATTGTCGCGTTGCTTCAACCGGTGACATGTTCTGTTCTGTCATCAATCGTTCGACGTTTTCCACCACGACGATGGCATCGTCCACCAGCAAACCAATCGCCAGTACGACAGCAAACATGGTAAGCATGTTGAGTGAGAAGCCAGCGATATTGAGCACTGCAAAAGTGCCCAGCAATACAACCGGTACTGCAATGGTTGGAATCAACGTGGCACGAATATTCTGCAGGAACAGATACATCACCAGAAATACCAGCACCACTGCTTCGACCAGGGTCTTGATGACCTCTTCGATAGATTTGCGGATAAATGGTGTGGTGTCGTAGGGAATCAGCGCTTTCAGCCCCGCTGGCAATGTTGGTCTGATCTTGTTGAGCAGATCAGTCACACGTTGCACCGTGCTCAGCGCATTGGCACCCGTCGCCAGCGTAATAGCCATACCCGATGCAGGCTGCCCGTTGTACTTTGCAGAAACGCTGTAGTCGGCTTGTCCCAATTCCACTCTGGCAACATCACCAAGTCGTAGAACTGATCCGCGATAGTTACTGCGAACAATAATGTTGCTAAATTGTTCGGGCGTTTGCAGACGACCCATCGCAGTGATGGTCGCATTGAGTTGTTGTCCGGGCACCGATGGCATGCCACCTAACTGACCAATCGATACCTGTGCGTTCTGCGCTTGTACAGCGGAAATGATGTCGCCAGGTGTCAGGCTATAGGCATTGAGCTTGTTGGGATCAAGCCAGATGCGCATTGCATATTTTTCGCCGAACAAGCGCACCGTACCAACACCTTCAACGCGACTGACCTGATCGAGGATATTCGTCGCGATATAGTCGGCGATGTCACCGCGATTCATCTTGCCATCTTCAGAAACAAAGCCAATCGCAACCAGAAATGAACTGTTGGCCTTGCTGACACTGATACCTTGCTGTTGCACGATCTGTGGCAACAACGGCGTTGCCTGTTGCACGCGATTCTGAACCTGCACTTGTGCTGTGTCGGGATTGGTACCGCTCGCGAATGTCAGCGTAATCGAGACACTACCGTTATTGTCACTGCTGGAGTTGATATAGATAAGACCATCAAGCCCGGTCAGGTTCTGCTCGATAATCTGCGTGACGGAGTCTTCCACGGTTTTTGCAGCAGCACCCGGATAGAACGCCGTCACCAGAATCGAAGGTGGCGCGATGTCGGGATAACGCGAGATGGGTACACGCGTGAGTGCCAGTGCACCAACGAGCATGATGATGATGGCGATCACCCATGCAAAGATGGGCCGGTCAATAAAGAATCGTGACATGCGGACTTCCTTTAGTGACTGGCGCCTTGAGGCTGGCCTGCATTTGCAGCTGGTGGTTGTGACCCTGCTTCCGTTGGCATCACGTTCATCCCGGGCTGAATTTTTTGCACACCTTCAACGATCACCCGATCACCTGCGGCAAGACCATCTTCAACCAGCCAGTGGTCACCTACCGTTCTGGAAACTTTGATGGGGCGTGGTTCAACTTTGTTTTCCGTATTCACCACCAACGCAGTCGCGATCCCCTTGGGATCACGCGTGATACCTTGTTGGGGAGCCAGTACGCCATTCGATAGCTCGCCTTCATTCAACACTGCGCGCACATACATGCCGGGCATCAACAGGCCATCGGGATTGGGGACAATGACGCGCAACATCAAATTGCCAGTGGATGGCTCCACTGTTACATCGGCGAATTGCAATTTACCTTCGCGGCTATAGGTGGAACCATCTTGCAAGATAATCTTCGCGGGCGTGCCCGAGCCTTTTGCCTCGACGCGACCCAGCTCAATTTCACGTTTCAATTGTAGCCATTCACCGCTGGATTGATTGACGTCAACATAGATGGGATCCAGTTGTGTGACAGTGGCTAACGCAGCGGTCTGATTGGCAGTGACCAGTGCACCGGGCGTAACAGAAGATCCACCAATCCTCCCGCTGATGGGAGCAACTATATGCGCATAGTCGAGATTGACCTTGCTGCTGGCGACAGCGGCTTCAGCAGCGGCAACATCTGCCTTGGCCTGCCCCAATGCGGCGATGGCATTGTCGTTATCTTGTTTGCTAATGGCACCGACCTTCAGAACTTCGCTTGATCGATTGGCTGCCAGCTCGGCAACTTTCAACGTGGCCTGTGCTTTTTGCAATGCAGCCTGGGCGCTTTGATGTTGTGCTTTGTACAGCGAATCATCGATCTCATATAAAGGCTGACCAGCCTTTACGTAGGCGCCTTCGGTAAACAATCTACGCTTCACGATGCCATTCACTTGCGGTCGCACTTCAGCGATCAGGTAAGCGCTGGTACGCCCGGGCAACTCGCGAGTTAGCGATACGGATTGTTGCTTGAGCGTGACAACCGTTACTTGGGGAGCGAAGCCAGCTGGCATTCCGCCCTGTTTCTTTCCGCAAGCAGACACCGCAAGAATTGTTAAACCTAACAGGACAACCGATCGATAGAAACGAGGTTGATAAGAATGCACACATCACCCAACAGCAAACCTAGTGAGCAGCTCACGATATGCAATTATTTGTAATGGTGCAATAGAAACCTGTAAGAGAATTCCTACGGTTTGCAGTTAGTGCTTATTAATCAGTTTCCGATTGGTAACCAGTAGCGTGACAAAACAACTCCATGAGATTGCTTGCATGGTAAATCGGCTTTATGTCGTGAGTTATTACTGCGAATGGTGGTAGCTCATAGTCTTCATTGATGCACTAGGTACTGATACAACGATTGCGGCCTTCTTTCTTGGCTTGATAGAGCGCTTTGTCCGCGCGTTCAAACACGCTTTCTATGGAATCGCCTCTCTTGAGTTCGGTAACGCCGCACGATGCGGTAATCAACACCGGCTTGCCGCGATAATGAAAGCCAAGCTTGTCGATGTTGGTCCGCATGGTTTCAAGCAGTCGCGTTGCGTCTTCCATTCTGGTTCCCGCGAGTATGATGACAAATTCTTCGCCACCGTAGCGCGCAATGAAATCGGTACTGCGTATGTAGTTTTTCAAATGTGAAGCAAGATTGCACAGCACACGATCACCTGCGCGATGGCCATAGGTATCGTTGATCTGTTTGAAGTGATCGACATCCCACACAGCAAGACACGTCGGCTGTCCGAAGCGTTGCCAGCGTTGCAGCTCTTCGGCAATACGTTTGTCATAGGCAAGACGGTTCGGTACTTTGGTCAAGCCATCAATCATGGATATTTGTTGTTCTGCCTGCAGTTGCGTCTGCAGTTTTTGCGCTTCCGCTTCGAGCTCCGCGACGCGCGCCTGCATCTGTTCTGCACGTTGATGCATCGTGCTGGCTCTCTCCGTTTCTCTTTTATGAAATTCCTGTAGATGACTTCCAATGCTGTCGAGGCGTGTACGGACCTGTTCACGAATCTGATGCAGGTCAGAACCTGACTCGACACTGACGCTAATGGCTTTGAATTCGCCAGTCAGTTGCGCATTCAGTGATTCGCTGCTAGCAAGCACTTGCGTGTTATTCTGGCGTTGATCAGCCACAAAATGATTGATTTCATCCAGACGACTGACCATCTGTGCAAGCAAGGCTTGTGCTTCCTGTCGTTCACGTTCAATTCGTTGAATGCGCTTGCTAACGATTTCGGTTAGTGATGAAAGAATTGGCGCCAGTTGTTCTGCCGTTAGAGGTTGTCCCAACCTCTCATCAATCGCA
>DATAHE010000192.1:0-5559 GCA_036263355.1 Steroidobacteraceae bacterium
ATTCATAATCCACGTCATCGTGAAATATTTGCTCATCGCATCATCGCCAAGATTCCTACTATTGCCGCCGCTGCGTACAAGCATTCATTGGGCCAGCCATTTGTTTATCCACGCAATGATCTGGACTACTGTTCCAATTTACTGAATATGTTCTTCTCGGTCCCTTGTGAAAATTACAAGGTTGATCCAGTTGGTGCACAAGCGCTGGATCTGTTGTTCATACTGCATGCAGATCACGAACAGAATGCGAGTACTTCAACAGTTCGTCTCGCTGGTAGCACCGGCACCAATCCTTATGCGGCAATCTCTGCAGGCATTTCTGCGTTGTGGGGCCCGGCACATGGTGGTGCGAACGAAGCCGTACTCGCGATGCTTGAACAGATTGGTACTGTCGATAACATCACTAAGTTTGTCGCGAAAGCCAAAGACAAGAATGATGGCTTCCGTCTTATGGGCTTCGGCCATCGCGTTTACAAGAACTTTGATCCACGTGCGACCATCATTCGTGGCATGTGCCACAAAGTACTTGCCAAGCTCGGCAAATCCGATAATCCGCTCTTTGAACTGGCGCTGCGTCTGGAAGAAATTGCGCTTAAAGATGAATATTTTGTTGAACGCAAGTTGTATCCGAATGTGGATTTCTATTCCGGCATTATTTACAGCGCGCTCGGCATTCCGCGTTCAATGTTCACCGTCATGTTTGCGTTGGCACGCACCGTAGGTTGGGTCGCACATTGGCAGGAAATGATTTCCGATCCGTCGATGAAGATCGGTCGCCCACGTCAGCTTTACACGGGACCTGGAAAGCGCGATTACGTGGAAATTTCCAAGCGTTCCTGATTCAACATCAGACATCTCGCGTTTTTAAACAACAAGCGCTTCCACTTCCGCGGTAGTTGCACGTTGCATTGGCTTGCTGTCTACGGGGCTAAGCGGCGCTTGACGAATACCATCCAGTGGAAAGGCAATCACTTCAACTGCATGAGAGCCAGCGACAAACTTGAAGCTGGGATAACTTACGTAGCGATCAGCTTCATAACGAAACTTTTTCTCTGCATGATGATGATCAATACCATGCTCATGCAGAACCAGTGAAACTCGCTCTGGCTGATCCCCGAATACGTGAACATTGATCTCTGAATGGGCTGATGCACTGCCGCTTAACACGGAACCCACCAATCTCGGCTGAAATTCATTCAGCAGTCTCATCAGCTTTAATGCGCTGCGACGCAATTGCGTTAATTGTTCTGAATGCATGTGCGGCTTGAATAAACGTTGGTGTGCTATTAATGCTTCTTCAATTTCCGCATTGCGCGGCAACACGGCAGTATCGCTAACCCCAAATCTTTCCGCAGCTTTGCGTTTTGCAAGTAAAAAATCTTCGATACCCTGCTCAGCCATCAAACGTGCTGCTTCCTGCGCCAGCGTATGGCGCATTTGCTCATTTTTTAAACTGCCGCGTCGGGTCATTGTCGCGTGATCAGAACAATCCGGTTCCGCTCGGTTCAGCCGTTTCCGGATTGCTATCAGCAGGTTCGCTTTCCGGCAAATGCTCACGCATGAAGTATTCAAAAACACCGTTGCGTGAATTAGCGGGCGCGATCTTGCCGGTCTCTGGAATGATGCGCATGCTAACGATATCCGCCGGTTGCGGGAATGAATGTTCCGGCAATCCTTTAAGTGCTTCCTGCATAAAGTAGATCCAGATGGGTAATGCGGTTCTGCCGCCTTCTTCGCTTTCACCCAGTGGCCGCTCTTGATCAAATCCCAACCATGCAGCACCGACAAGATCACCATTAAAGCCGACGAACCACGCATCGCGTCGATCATTGGTGGTGCCTGTCTTTCCTGCAATATCACGACGACCTAATACCAGTGCTCGCGTTGCGGTGCCGCGACGAATCACATCCTTCATCATGTCTGTCATCAAAAAAACATTCGGTTTGGAAATCACCCTTGGTGCAAATTTTCTTCCGTACGTATTTACAACGGGATGGACAACGGCAGGAGTATCCTGCGAAGCGTCTTCGTTTGAGGAAGTGACGTCAGACGACTCTTCACTTGATGCGGCATCAACTCGAATCGTGCTCTTGTCACGATCACTGGTTGTGTATTCATTGGCACTTAAACATGGGTCACAAGCAAGCAAGGGATCGGCATTGAATACCAGTTGACCGTCACCTGTCATTACGCGTTCGATGAGGTATGGTTCTACTCGCATTCCGCCGTTGGCAAACACGGCATAGCCTCGCGCCATTTGCAGTGGAGTAACTTGCGTCGCGCCGAGCGCTAACGAAAGATTCTGTGGTAGTTCGTTCGGCGTGAAACCAAAGCGCTGAATATAGTCGGTGGCATAGGCCGTTCCGATGTTGCTTAGCAGACGAATTGAAACCAGATTGCGCGAACGATACAGCGCCTCTCTGATTCTAATGGGTCCCATAAACTCCTTATTGGTGTTCTGCGGGCGCCATGGTCCTTCGTGAGTGCCATCATCATCCACTACCAGTGGAGCATCATTGATCAATGATGCCGGTGTGAAACCATAATCCAGTGCTGCTGAATATAAAAAAGGTTTAAACGATGAACCAGGTTGTCGTTTTGCTTGAACGGCACGATTGAAACTGCTGGCATCGTAATCGAAGCCACCAACGAGTGCCATAATCGCACCATCGTCAGGATCAACACTTGCGAAAGCAGCCTGTGTTGCAGGGATCTGCATCAGTCGCCACGAGCCATTCGCCTGTTGTGCGACGTAGATTAAATCTCCAGCACTGACTACGTCGCTCACTTTTTCTGGCGCCTTGCCGAGCGTTTTTACATCAATGTAAGGACGCGCCCATTTCATGTTGTTGAGATAGATTTCAAGTGCGCCACTATTACGCGAGTACACCGTTGCTGTCTGTGGCGTGACTGCGGTTACCAATGCTGGTTCAAGTCCACCGATGGTTGTGTACGGCTCCAGAATCTCCAGCCAGTCTTTTTCCGAACTCCCTTTGGCTAAAGTAAAGTGCTTGGTCGCTCCTCGATATCCATGCCGCGCATCGTATTCAATCAACGCAAGACGAACACCGCGTTGCGCAGCACCTTGAAGTCGACTATCAACAGTAGTGTATGCAATGAAGTTATCGGTATAGATGCGTTCACCGAACTTCGACTCCAGTTCCTGTCGCGCCATCTCTGCAATGTAAGGTGCGTCGAGTTCAATACCAGCGCCATGCAATCTCGACTCAACAGGCGAAACATCTGATTGCGCTTGTTCTTCTACAGAGATGAAACGCAATTCCTTCATGCGACGCAACACATACGCCCGGCGTTGTTTGGCGGCCACCGGATTAGTAACTGGATTTTCGCGTGACGGTGCGCGCGGTAAACCTGCGAGTAATGCAATTTCAGGAAGAGATAATTCGTTGACTGATTTGCCGAAATAAACTTCCGCAGCTGCACCCACACCATACGCACGCTGACCAAGAAAAATCTTGTTCAAATACAAAGACAGAATTTCAGTCTTGGAGAATTCGTGCTCAATGCGCCACGCACTTATAATCTCCAGCATCTTGCGGCGGTAGCTGCGCTCAGGTGACAGAAACATATTGCGCGCCAATTGCATGGTGATGGTGCCACCACCTTCGCGTTTTGAACCGGTGCTGACATTGACGGCGATGGCGCGAATTAAACCGATGTAATCGATGCCGCTGTGCTCGAAGAAACGATCATCTTCCGCCGCCAGAAAAGCATTGATCACCTGCTTTGGATAATCCTCAAAGTTAAGTGGAATTCGTCGCTGCTCGCCTATTTGAGCGATCAATTTACCGTCGCGGGAGTAGATTCTTAACGGAACCTGGAGGTGGACGTCGCGCAACGATGCGACGTCCGGGATTTGCGGGCTTAGATACTGAGTTGCACCGGCTACAACAATAAAAGCGACGCCAATGGCACCAACGATGGTAGCGGCTGCCCAGCGAATCGCGCGATGATCCTGAGGTTTCATAGCAGAAAGGTACCCTAAGTACTTGCTCAGATGGGAGTTTGCGGGCATATTAGTGCGGTCTTCGCAGCGGAAAGCTCAATAGCAGACTTCAACAATAATGACTGAATGATTGAAGCTGGCAAGGTGTTCGAGTCGTGTGATGGGGCTAATGCGTTTGAAGCAACTGAGGCTGGAAAGCGGTTCAGGCGGTGATTCATGGACTTATGTCTGATTAGTTTCGGACGTTTTTACTCGAAAATGTGCGGGCTATACCATGAAAAGGCTAAGTTTCGTGAGCATTCTCACATTCAACGTAATGCACCCAGCGATAAAGTGCCCCCACTTTTCGCGCCTGCCAACAGGCTGGCGATTTTAGCTGGTTAATTGAAAGGGAAAGAGCGTGTTTTTAAAACCCAGAGCCAAACCCCTGATAGGGCTTGACATAACCACCTCCTCCGTGAAGCTCATCGAGCTGAGCATGAGCGGTGGACAGTATCGTGTCGAATCCTATGCGGCAGAACCAACGCCGCCCAATTCCATCAACGAAAAGGCCATCGTCGATGCCAACCTCGTTGGTGAAGCAATCAAGCAAGCATTAAAACGCTCTGGTGCGCGAGCCAAGGAAGCCGCAATTGCCATTAGCGGCGATGCCGCCATCACCAAAGTCATCCAGATGCCGCGCTCGCTTTCAGAGAATGAACTGGAAGCGCAAGTGGAAATGCAGGCCGACCAGTACATTCCCTTTCCAATGGAAGAAGTCAGTTTTGACTTCGAAGTGATTGGACCCTCAGAAAAAGAAGCCGACATGCTTGACGTGTTGCTAGTGGCAACGCGTAGCGAGAATGTTGAACAACGCATTGCCGCCTGCGCTGCCGCAGGACTCACCGCTAAAGTGGTCGACGTCGAAGCCTTCGCATTGGAAAACGCTTGTCGTCTGCTAACGCATCAAATGCCGGACGGTGGTATTGAACGTGTTATTGCAGTCGTCGACTTCGGTGCAAGCAGTACGACTTTCAGCGTCTTGCGTGATCTTCGAGTTATCTACACGCGCGACTTCGCTTTTGGCGGACAACAGCTCACCGAAGAAATCATGCGTACATATGGCATGAGCATGGATGAAGCAGGCCGCGCGAAGAAAGAAGGCAACTTGCCTGCTAACTATCAAACAGAAGTGCTGGATCCGTTTATCGACGACATGTGCCAACAGGTGAGTCGTTCATTGCAGTTCTTCCTTGCATCGGGCGCAGCACGAGAACAGCCAGAGCAAATCTTGATCTGCGGTGGCTGTGCAAATATTCCTGGCGTTGCAGAAGTAATTGCAAGTCGCGTTGGCATTGCCGCAGAACGTGGTGATCCGTTGGGCCAGATGAAGGTTAGCTCACGCGCCAAGAATCAAAATGTAAAGAAAGACGCGACTGCATTGCTAACTGCGTGTGGTCTGGCATTGAGGAGCTTCGACTAACATGCCACGCATAAATCTACTTCCCTGGCGTGATCTTGAACGCAAACGCAAGCGTCAGGAGTTTATGTTTGCGACCGTCGGCGCAATTGTCGTAGCGCTCTTGGTCGGGCTTCTGCTTCGATTCCAGTAT
>DATAHE010000193.1:0-7363 GCA_036263355.1 Steroidobacteraceae bacterium
AGGAACGAGCCCATCTTCAATCTGCGAATTTCGCTTTCATCCAGCACCCGCACTTTCAACTGGCCACGATGATCGCGTGCCATCTGTTGCGCGGTTTTCGCCAGATAGGTTGGTGTGCAAACATTTGAAGGCAAGTTGCCAAGATCTTTCGTCACCGACATGCCCGCAACAATGCCTCGGCCATGTTTCAAGCCTTGTTCGGCTTGATTGCGTTCTGGTGTGCCGAGAATAGCAATACTGAGCTTTTTCAGCTTTGGTGGCGGTGCTTTCTTTGCGGATTTAAGATCGTTAACGCGATACGTGTTGTTGCCCGCGACTTCCGCACTGGTGCGACCAACGTAGTAAGCATTGGTGGCGGCAACCGTTTCCTGAGACAGATAACTGGTCGCTTGAACACTGCCGGTCTTGTTTACCGCTGACACAGCGGCAGAAAAAGCCTTGCGATATTGCTTGCGACCAAACTTATCCTGTGGACCAAGCCCAACCAGAATGGCGCGTGCACAGGGAGCATTGCTCAGTTCCGGTAACAGCACAGTCTCGCCCAGCTTGCCGCGGACATCACCTTGCTTGACCAATCGTGTTAACGTTCCACGCAATTTGGTGTCCAGCTCTTTGGCTGCGGCACTTAATGTGCCTTTTTCATATACACCGACAATGGCACAATCTGTACGTTGACGGGCAACGGAAGCAGAAACAGCAAGAATTTCCATGACACACCTTACAAGTTTAGTGGCAAGTTAGTGGGCGAGTTTAGCGGGTTGGAGAAAAAGTTGGCATTTCGCAAATCAATAATTGTTCAGCGTATCACATGCGCGTGATCGAACGTTACGTATTGCGCGAAGTTGCGATGGCGTGGGCCGCTGTCAGCGTGGTGCTGTTCGTTATCCTGATTTCGAATCAACTGGCCTTTGTGTTCAAGCTGGTTGCCGAAGCGGGTTTGTCGAGCAAAGTAGTGTTGAATCTCCTGTGGTTTCGTCTGGTGCAACAGTTCCTGATGCTGTTACCGATTGGACTGTTTCTCGGCATCATGCTCGCGCTGGGCCGGATGTATCACGAAAGCGAAATGGCTGCGATGCAGGCCTGCGGTGTCAGTCATCGTGATGTACTACGACCGGTAATGCTGCTTGCCGGATTGGCGGCAGCCACTCTGGCGTGGCTATCGTTGGACGTCGCACCGCATTCAGCGCAGGCAGAGATTGGTTTGAAGACGCAAGCGGCACGTGAGGCACGATTTGCCAGCTTGCAACCCGGCAAATTCCGCAGCTTTGGTGGTAGCAACATCGTTTTCTACGCGGAGAGTATTGATGAGCATGGTGTGCTGCATAACGTCTATGCACAGCGCATGGTGGGTGATCGCATGGAGATTGTCGTTGCCTCGCGTGCAGAGCAGCATGGTGTGGGCGACGCCGAACAGACCTTCGTGCTTTATGATGGTGAACGATACGAAGGTACACCGGGGAGTGCGCAGTTTCGTATCTGGCGTTTTGCCGAACACGGTATTCCAGTCCAGTTGCCTGATGTTGGTAACGTACAACTGAAGGACTATCAGAAGTCTACGTTTGCATTGTTGCGCAGTGGCAAGTTAAGCGACTATGCGGAGTTGCAATCACGTATCTCTACGCCGCTGGTTGTGCTGATCCTGGCTGTCATCGCTGTGCCGCTTTCAAAGTTGCGTCCACGACAAGGTCGTTATGCGCGAGCGGGACAGTTCATCCTTGTTTATCTTGTTTACCTGTTGTTATTGCAATCCGCACAGTCGTGGATGATGCGCGGCGTAACTCCATATTGGCTGGGCATATGGTGGGCGCATGCGGTGTTGGTAGTGATGGCCTTGCTACTGTGGCGACGTGCCGAAGGCAAGCTCAATTGGGTGTGGCGTTGATGCGTGTATTTGCTGCCTATATCGTCCGTGCGGTGCTGGGCTACACCGCAATGGTAATGCTGGTGTTGTTGATGCTGATTGGCTTATACATGTTTGTCGATCAACAAAGCGATGTAGGCACCGGTCGCTACGGCATGCTCGAGGCATTATTGTTCGTCATTTGTAATTTGCCTGACCAGGCGTTCACGCTGTTGCCTGTCGGTGCTTTGCTCGGTGCCTTGCTTGCCTTGGGTAACCTTGCACGTGGCAGTGAACTGATCGCGATGCGTGCATCGGGCGCATCGGTGTGGCGGATTGCCAGCTGGGTGGCATCGGCGGGCCTGATCCTCACCGTTGTTACATGGGTGGTGGGTGACTACGTTGCGCCGCAACTTGAGCAATTTGCATATCAACAACGCATGTTGGCCAAGTTCAATCAATTCAAGGCGTCGGGTGCCGAAAGCCTATGGGCGAAAGACGGCAATGTATTCGTTGCGGTTCAGGCGCAGCACAGCGCAGATTCATACGGAGCCATTCATATACTGCGTTTTGATGATCAACATAAATTGCTGAGCGTTGGGCATGCTGACTCCGCGCAGTTGCTGGATACTCAACGCTGGCAGTTGCGTAATTATAGCGAGACGCGCTTTGAGAACGATCACACGATTGTCAGTAAACAAGCCAGCGCTGAATTGAAAACTTCATTGTCGCCAGAGTTTATTGGCGCAGCATCGCGCGATCCCTATCAACTCACCGGCACTGAACTACGCAGCTTCATCCGTCACCTGCGCAGCAATCAACTGGAGACGCGTGACTATGAAATTGCATGGTGGTCACGTATTGCACGCACCACTAGTTTGCTGATTATCGTGATGCTCGCTGTACCATTTTCGTTCGGGCCGATGCGTTCCACTGGCATGGGTGCAAGAATGGTGGTTGGTATCCTGCTTGGCTCTACGTTTTTTCTTTCAGCGAAACTATTGAGCGATGCCGGTACCGTGTTTCATTTGCAGCCACTCATTGTCGCCTGGCTACCAACTGCACTGTTATTGCTGGTGACTAGTATTGCAATTTCGAGAGTCAGGTAGGGCGATGAGCGAGTCAGAATCAACAATAGAATTGAAACCTCAGGTAGCTGGTATTGCTCGTCGATTAGGGGCAATGGTTTACGACAGCATGCTGGTGATTGCCGTACTGGCCGTTGCGACCATTCCCTTTCTTGTTCTTGCACCCAAGAAAATTATTATCCCGCGTGAAGTGGGCTGGGGGATGTATCTGGCATATCTCTGCTGGCAGATGATTGTGATTGCTGCGTTCTTCGGGTTCTTCTGGACAAGGCGCGGACAAACATTGGGCATGCAGGTCTGGAAACTGCGTGTCGAAGATGAGCAGGGCAAGTTATTGTCTTGGCCATCTGCGTTGCGACGATTGCTGTTCGCGGCGATTCCATGGTTGCCTGCATACATTTGTCTGGCGGTTGCGGAGCATCTTCATTCGACAACGCTGAAATGGACGGGAGAAGCGTTGTTGTTGCTGGTGTTGGCAAATCTATTGGTTTTGAAATTTTCATTAGATCAGCGCAGCTGGCACGACCGCGTTTCTCATAGCCGCGTAGTCAGGTTGTAAGCCTTACTCTTCCAGCACTCTTTGCAATCGGCACCGAACCTCGCGGGTCTTTAGCTAAAGATCGTCGTCTGCCGACCGACATTATTTGGGAACCAAAAACTTGATCGGGAGAGCTGTCGGACTAGTAACTGGACGTCATGGATATATGCATAAAAAGGACTTGTGTTGCAAAGCAGCAATTAGTATATTTGCTGCCACGGCAATGAACTTCGAATCAGTTTGCAAGTCTTCTTGCCAAGTTTTTCTTCTTTGCTCGAATCCCCCTGATTGGCCGACGCATGTCGGCCTTTTTTTTCGCCGAATTTTGTTCCTCGTGCGGAGCGCTCATCGAGCCGTCTTACGCTTCAAGTTGTTGTTCTATCGTAGGTTTGTGGGAACGGAGTATCTTGCGAACCTCAGCAATACCAGGTCGTTCAGCCATTCTAGAAATCAGTTCGGCGATCTCGTGCCATTGCCGTCCCCAACGTAGCAATCTGACTGCGTCCGCCACAATCACGTCATTCAGCTGGGCATCATCGGCTGGTGCTTTGGCTACTTTTGCCGTCGCCGGAGCGCCGCCCTTGATATGTAATCGACTTGGGGCGACATGCTTAACGGGCATTCTCTGTCTCGTCGCTCTCAAGCGCGGCATTTCTCTGGTGCGATCAGCGTCGTCTGCGGCGGCTGAATGCAGCGTGGGTACCACAACTGCAGCCGGTGCCGCTTTCTGTGTTGCGGGCTGAACAGGTGGGGCTATAGCTGCAGCGGGCACCACAACCGGTTTCGGTACGGACGGCGTTGCAGTAGTAGCTGGTGAAGCCGGAGGTGGAACAGCGCGCAGTATCGGTGCCGGAGTTGGTACTGGTTGCGCGAGTTGTGGACGCGCTGGGGTGATATTCGGAACGGGAGCGGTAACGACTGGCGCTGCTGCTGGCGGCGTAGGAGCGGCAACGGGAGTCAAGGTTGGTACGGGTGTTCTTGCTGCCATTGAGCCTGTTTGTAATGCGCGATGCATGCCGGTGTCGGGCTTTCTTTCTCGCTCTAGAGAGGCCACAGGAATATAACGTTGAATATGCTGGGCGCCCACCAAGTTCGCGAGAAAGCACATCAACTCCATGCTTTCGGCAAATGAAGGATCGTTGTCACTAAGGCGCGCTCTGCACAAAGTCTGCAGGGAGAGGACCTTTTGCTGAGCAAGCTCTAGTATCCAGCGCGCAGGACGTTCGTGTTTGGGCCATGGCTGCATCTGCTGATAGCTCACGTCATCGAGATCTGCATATTTCAGATGCAGCTCGATGCTGATTAACCAGCGATCCAGCAAATCCATTACACGTTTATCGGCGGGTGTCATGACGGCTCCGAGGGCAGTGGCCTAATTATGCACAGATAACGGAAAAATACAGCGTCCAATTAAGGGGATAGACGACAGACGGTCGCTTCGGTTAGCCAGACGGCGTTGACAATGCTGCGTGAACTATTTGCCGCTTATGTTGCAGGGTTAAACTGTGACATTCATCTCGTCCGTGTTCTGGCCTTTTTCCGGGTGGTGTGTGATGTGCAACTTTCCGGAGCTAACGGTGTACTTACCGTAAACGAAGACTTTGTAAATGAACCCAGCACCTGAACAACCTGTCGGGACTCGCGACTTCGCCAGCTTTATGCAGGCGTATCAGGACATGGTGTTCTCAACTGCGGTGCGGTTGCTGGGTAACGATCATCAGGCAGAAGACATTGCCCAGGAAGTGTTCGTAAAGGCTTATGAGCAATTTGACAACCTGCGCAGTAGTGAATCGGCGGGCGGATGGTTGAAGACAGTGACGACCAATCTTTGCCTCAATTATCTGTCGCGTTACCGCAAACGCTGGCGGTTGTTTTCGGAGATGGCTGGAAAAGATGACGATGATGAGTTTGACATCGAGACAGTGACTGGAGTGGTGGGTAGTGATGTGGTGTTCGAGGAACTGGATGCAGACGAACAGCATCAATTGCTTGAAGCGGCGCTGATCAAGTTACCCGATCATCAACGAATACCGCTGGTGCTCTACCACTTCGAAGGAATTGCTTACGACGCGATTGCAGCGCAATTGAATGTCTCATTGTCAAAACTCAAAACTGATTTATTACGCGGGCGTGCAGCACTGGCGAAGGCCATGCAACAACACGCACTCCAACAGGTATAGGCGTGTATAGGTGATGATCATGAAACACGATACGCAAGATCAACAGACTCTGGAAAAGGCGGTTGACCGTCTGTGCAAGCAGCAGCCGCTGCGCAAGGCGCCAGCAGATTTGTATTCACGTGTGATGCGCGAAGTGCAGTTGCGCAAGGCATTGCCCTGGTGGCGCAAATCCTTTCTTCACTGGCCGCTCATGATGCAAGTTGCGTTTGTGCTTGCTGCACTGGTTACAGCAAAGCTGGCATTGGTATGTACCGACTGGGTTAGCAGCAACTGGTTTGCATCGAGCAAAGTGGCAAGGGAGTCCGCATCGTTAATTCAGGGCGCGGACACGGTAATCACCGTCAGTCACAGTATTTCGTCGCATTTGACTGAAGTGATTCCGATGTCATGGATGTATGCAGCGTTGGCGATTGTCGCAGTGCTTTATCTGGTTTTGTTTGGTGTCGGGGTCGCAACGTACAAGACCCTTTATGCAGCGCGTTAAGTTGCAGTTTCCGGAGATGTTTATGAAAACTTTTTTATCGGCAGTCACATTCAATAAAGCTTCGATGCTGTACAAGCCGATGCTGATCGCACTGACCTGCATGAGTTGCCTGATATCTGCTGAAAGCGCCATCGCAGCTGATGCAGTATCGCAAAAAAGCGCAGGTCACTCCGTCACGCTGACCGTCGATAGCAGCGGCAAGGTTGATATTACTGGCGACAAGGACACGAAGTCACACAGTGATAAGGCACAGGGCGATAAGCAAGAAGGCGGCGAGCCAGATAACGACGATGCCGAAGATACAACGGACGATAAACACCAGGACAAAGGACACGATGGACATACTGGTGATGTCGTTCAGGTTTTTGGTGATGCCACACTGGACGCAGGTGACACAACTCGCGATCTGGTTGCAATCATGGGGGTGTCAACCAATAACGGCGATGTGAAGCATGACGTTGTGTCAGTGTTTGGCAGTACTCATGTAAATGGCACGGTTGGACATGATGCGGTGGCAGTGATGGGAGCTAACTACATCAATGGCAAGGTGGGGCACGATGTCGTTGCAGTGATGGGCAACCTCGAATTGGGGCCACAGGCTGAAGTTGGTAATGATGTAGTCGTGGTTGGCGGTAGTCTTACTCGCGATCCGTCCGCAATCGTTCATGGACAGGTGAGCAAGGTCGGACCCAATCTGAATCTCGGCAATTTCGACTGGTTAAAGGCTTGGTTCAATCACTGTCTGTTGAAGGCTCGCTTGCTGGCATTCGATACGGATGTCGCTTGGGCATGGTGGGTGGCATTGATTGCGCTGCTTGCATATTTGTTCACTGCATTGCTGTTTCCCCGTGCGGTTAATCGTTGCGTTGAAGTAATGGAAGAACGCCCGGGCCATGTTGTGCTGGCCTCCTTGCTCGCAATCGTCGGTATTCCCGTTCTGATGATCTTGTTGATCATCACCGTCATCGGAATCATTGCGGTGCCGCTGGTAGGCATTGGCTTGATGCTGGCAGGAATCCTCGGCAAGGTGGTGATACTCGCGTGGATTGGTCGTCGCATTGTCAAAAAGCAGGAAGGTGGTGCGTTATCACATCCAATTCTGGCGGTGCTGGTAGGTGGTGTCTTGGTGTTGGTTCTTTACACCGTGCCGGTGCTCAGTTTGATCGTCTACAAAGTCATCGGCTTCCTCGGCCTTGGTGTAGTTGTGTACACCCTGTTGCTGGAAATTAAGAG
>DATAHE010000194.1:0-6752 GCA_036263355.1 Steroidobacteraceae bacterium
TGCAGGTCCATACTTCTTCGCCGGTAACCATTCCTGTTGCACACCCGTTACGAAAGCAAACGTAAACATGGCGGAGCCGGACGTTTCTTCCCATGATTCTTCGTGATCAACCAGCTGTCGCCACAGCCCTGACATTGCTTGGTACTTTAGTAAGGAGGCCATCATCTTTCGATAGCTACTCAGGATGTAATTGCGCTGTGGGTGATGCGCTGGCATGACACGCAATAACTCAGTCATTCCGGCCGCGACCCAGCCATTGCCTCGTCCCCAGTAGAAAGATGATTCAAGCGAGTGATGGAACAATCCATTCGGCTGCTGTAGTTTTTTTAAATATGAAGTCATTTCACGTGCAGCATGATCGATGTATTTTTCGTCGTGTGTAGCTCGATAAGCGGCGGTCTGCAGCGCCGTGATCATGTACATGTCATCAATCCAGTAACGCGTCTGATTGGTCAGGCCATCGGCTTGAGGACGATCCCACTGTCCATCTGCAAAGGCCAGTCCCAATAAACGATAACGCACATCAGATGTCTGCAAGTACAACTGCAATGGAACGACACCGAACACACTGAAGTCCACATGATTACCGGGCGGAATGAGCTTTCTATCTTCATTGGTTAACGGCAGAAACCGCTGCTCCAGTTCGTTGAGCAGCGCCTTATCGTGAAGCTGATCAGCGAGATCCAGTGCGCCATACCATGCGACTGCTTCGGCATAGTGAATCGTGTTGTTATCGGGATGCAGGTAATGCTCGCGTTTAACCAGAGCTTTGGCAGCTTTTAGCCCGACATTTTGCGGCGAACGATCTTGCGGCCAGTTGCTGAAGTAGGAGGTTGGTGTTTGCGCCTGCGTTGTCGACATCAATACCGTGATCACACAGGCGGTGATAAGAATCAGTAGTGACTTGGTGATATTCATGTCTTCCCAGCTCTTCTATTTATATGCAAGCCCAGGTCTCATGATGCGTCTTGCGCGTATTGCTGGCACGTTGAGAATGAAATCAGATGATGGCAGCGCTAAGCACTGTGCTTCATGCGATCAACTACCTGGTGCCGTGCCAACACTGAAGGATAGTGCTGACGAAAGTGCGCAGTAAGTTGTTCGACCATGTACACCGAGCGATGCTGGCCGCCGGTGCAGCCAATAGCGATAGTCAGGTAGCTGCGATTACTGCGAGCGAAGTCAGGAATCCACTGTTCCAGAAATTGTTTCAAATCATTCAGCATTCGTTGCACATTGGCATGCGCATTCAAGTAATCAATCACGGGTTGATCGCGACCTGTCAGTTTCGATAAGCCGGGTTCCCAGTGTGGATTAGGCAGGTTGCGAACATCGAACACGAAATCGGCTTCGCCCGGCAGGCCATGACGGAACGAAAAAGATTCAAACAAAATGGAGAGGTGTCCGGCTGAATGAGAGCTGACACGTTGTCGTACCAGTTCGCGCAATTCATGCACATTGCTGCGGGTGGTGTCGATAATTAAATCAGCGCTATTGGCGATTGGTTCCAGTAAGCGCTGTTCCTCGCGGATGGCATCGGCAAGCGCGCGATCATTTCTACTTAATGGATGTTTGCGTCGCGTTTCGCTGTAACGTTTAAGAATGGCTTCTTCTTCGGCACGCAGATAAATCACTTCGCATTGCACGCCGCTGCGTTTCAATTCCTCAACCTGTTTGGGAACCAGCTGAATATCGTCCGAGCGATTGCGTGCATCAATACCAATCGCGGTGAGTTGGTACTGCGATTGTGGCGAGCGAAGAATGTGTGATACGAATTGCGGCAGCAGGCCAGCGGGAATGTTGTCCACACAATAGAAGTCGAGGTCTTCCAGCATGTGCAGGGCGACGCTCTTGCCGGAACCGGACAAGCCTGTGACGATGATCAACCGCATGCCGCGAGCATATAGCGGCAATGCGTAGCGCGGTAGTGGGAGTTCGCAGTTTTAAAACAAAAACACCTCAGCAAGACGAATGTCTTACTGAGGTGCGTGTATCAACGAGGTTGTCTAAGCGAAGCGTGCAGACTTCTGTGCTTCAGCTGCATGATGATCGCTCAGCTTTTCCTTGTGCTTCTTGACGCCACGATCCAGTTTGTCGGCCAGCGCATCAATGGCTGCATACATATTTTCATCGATGGCATCGGCGTAAAGCTTTGAACCATTCAGGCTGACAGAGGCTTCGGCCTTATGCTGCAACTTTTCAACGGTAAGGATGCAATGGACATCGAGTACATGATCCGAGTGTCGCACTATGCGTTCCAGTTTCTTTTCAACATAGCTTCTTAAAGCCTGTGTGACTTCGACATGGTGTCCCGTCAAATTGAGTTGCATAGCGCCTCCTATAGGCTGTTTGATTTGTACGTGATTTCTGGGGACAGGTTGTCACAAGTCAAGCCATCTGTCACATACGTGGAAAAACTCATTACATGCTGACTTCACCGATCTTACTTCACTGTGACGCGCTTGCGTTCGCTGGAAGGGGGGATTCCCAGCGCTTCGCGATACTTCGCCACAGTACGTCGAGCAACTTGTATGCCATCCTCCGACAGAATTTCGGCAATGCGACTGTCCGACAGCGGCTTGTCCGCTTCTTCGGCCGCCACCAGTTTGCGAATTTTCGCGCGGATTGCAGTAGATGATAGTTCACTGCCATCGCTGCCGGAAACATGGCTGGAGAAAAAGTAACGAAACTCGAACACACCGCGAGGTGTGTGCATGTACTTGTTGGTGGTAACGCGGGAAATGGTCGATTCATGCATTTCTACTGCATCGGCAACATCTTTCAGAATCATCGGCTGCATGGATTCTTCACCTTCCTCCAGGAAGGCCGTTTGCCGCTGCACAATGCAGCGTGCCACCTTGATTAGTGTCTCGTTGCGGATTTCCAGGCTGCGAATCAGCCAGCGCGCTTCCTGCAGCTGAGTACGCATGGCGGAAAAATCCGACGATCGACCCAGCATGCCCGCGTAACTTTGATTAACGCGAATCCTCGGTATGCTGGCCGGATTGATTTCTACCGACCAGCCTTGCTCTGTGCGTCTTACAAATACGTCCGGCACGATGTAATCCGGTGCACTGGAGTGAATGCTTGCACCGGGACGAGGCTGACAACCGCGTACCAGCACCAATGCTTGTTCCAGTTCTTCTTCGCTGGCGTGCAGCTGTTTGCGTATCGATGAATACTGATGATGCGCAACTTCGTCCAGATAGTGAGCCGCAATCTGCAATGCCGTAGACAATCCTGGTGTGTCTGGTTGCAGCTGCTGTAATTGCAACGCAATGCACTCACCTAAATTGCGTGCGCCAATGCCAGCCGGGTCCATGTTCTGTACCACTTTTAAAATGGTGTCCACTTCTACTGGCTGTACCGTCAGCTCCGGCATCAGGTTCAATGCAATTTCTTCGACAGGCTCAATCAGATACCCATCGTTGTTAATGGCATCAACAATGGCTTCGCCGATTTTCTGATCACGGTCACTGAGTTTGGATAAACGCAATTGCCACAGCAGATGTTCGTGCAGCGACGTACCTTGTGCGTCGGTGAACTCCTGACTACGATCTTCATCTTCATCGTTATTCCAGGGTGAATCGGAAACGCCAACCGTATGTGATTCGGTCCAGTTGCTATCAGCGACTACTTCGACGTGAGCGTCGTGATTAGTACGCTGTGCTTCTTCCGACGCAGTGTTTTCCTCGCCCTCAAAATGACTGCTTTCAGTTTCGGTGGCGCCCAGCGATTCGAGTACCGTATCTTCTTCCTCGGCTTCCAGCATCACATTGGCTTCCAGTGCCTCGCGGATTTGTGCCTGAAGTTCCAGTACGGGAAGTTGCAGCAGGCGGATTGCCTGTTGCAATTGGGGCGTCATGGTCAGTTGTTGACCGAGTCGAAGTTGCAGCGCCGGTTTGAGCATGATCTACAGTTTAAAGTCCTGGCCCAAGTACACCTCACGCACCTGCTGGTTGGCAAGGATTTCGTTGGCAGTTCCGCTGGCAATCAGTGATCCAGCGCTCACTATGTAAGCTCGCTGGCAAATACCGAGTGTTTCCCTTACGTTGTGATCCGTAATCAGTACACCAATATTGCGGCTACTCAGGTGATTGATGATGCGCTGAATGTCGAGAACCGAGATGGGATCGACGCCAGCGAAAGGCTCATCCAGCAGAATGAAACGCGGTTCGGCCGCAAGCGCGCGTGCAATTTCTACCCGGCGACGCTCACCTCCAGACAGGCTTTGTCCCATGCTGTCACGAATGTGGCCAATGTGCAGTTCTTCCAGTAGTTGCTCTAGCCGCTGCTCGCGTTGTTCTTCCGTCAGTTCCTTGCGCAGTTCCAGCACGCCGATGATGTTATCCGCGACGCTGAGCTTTCTAAATACGGATGCTTCCTGCGGAAGGTAGCCCAGTCCCAATTTTGCTCTTTGATGAATCGGCAGGTGTGATACATCTTGATCATCCAGAAAAATCTGGCCACTGTCACAACGCACCAGGCCGACCAACATGTAGAAAGCGGTTGTTTTACCAGCACCATTCGGTCCAAGAATACCCACCACCTCTCCGCTGCTTAATTGCAACGACAGATCGTTTACGACCGTGCGTGATTTGTAGCGCTTGCTTAGATGTTCGGCGCGAAGTTGACTCATGGTGAAAGTGGTGTGGCAGTACTAGTTGCGGGTGAAATCGTGCAGTTTATACGCTGGCCCTGTTGTTCTTCACGATTTGCAGACACACGTTGCAGGGCAATGTTGTACACCAGCGAGACAGCGCGACATTCATTCTGTCCGTAACTTACCCATGCTTGATTGGTGAGCCGCACGGTACGTTGTGATAAATCATAATCAATATTTTCCGCGTGCCCTTGGGCCACGGTTTTGTCACCCATGTGCTGTTCGAATGTTGCCGGGCTGCCGGTCACATGCAGCGTGTTGATCTGGTTACCCGAAAAAGTAACGATCGCTGTTTCGGCACTGCTGCTACCGTTGGGCGTGTTGATTTGCACCTTGTTGCTGAAAGTCCATTTGCTGTTGTTGAAATTGTTCGCATCAGTCGTACGCGCTTGCCCCGCCTTGATGGTGTACCCGCTCTGGGTGGTGATGCGCACTTCGGTAAGAACCAGAATATTGTTGGGACCATCCAGTTCCATTGATGCGGCGTCCAGCTTTGGTTTGTCGATAATCGGATTGGGTGCAGCCATAACAGACTGCATCGCGATTGCGACGCATGAACAGCAGCGTAACCAGAACCTTGATCGTTTAACGCGAATTAAATTCACCATGCACCTGCGACATGAGACGAATGGTTTGACGTTGCAGATCGGCTTGCAAGCCGACGGCGGTCAAAGTTTGTCGATTCATGAGAATACTGACTTGACCTGGGGCCACCGCCAGATTGTGTTCGGTATCGATACTTAACTGGTCAGTGCGCAGCGTTACCGGCGTGGTGATGCGCGAACCTTGCGGCCGCAGCTCCACATCACCATTAAATGTGACAACACGAGTGCTTTGTTCAAGGCTACCGTGTTGCGCAGTCAATAACCAAGGTGTGCCGGTGTTGCTGAGATAGTTCAATGCGATATCCTGCAACACGATGCTTTGCTCGCTTGCGTCCTGCTGAATGTTGTCGGCATGCAGTTGCAACCTTGGATTGCCATCGGTACCTGTTTCAACAATGGCAGCATTCTTCATGTAATAACCGGGTGGTAATGTCGTCGTGGTTGAAGTCAGTACTTCATCATCACGCTTGCTGAACAGACTGTAGCCGCCAAGCAGCAGAGCACAGACCGCTGCAATGACGATCACTTGCCAGTTCATGCCGGTATGCTCACACCGGCGTGCACCGACGATTCTACGATCAAGTCACATACTTCACGCACCGCCCCTTTACCGCCTTCCAGTGTTGTCACGTAATGCGCGGCGGCACGAACCTGTGGATGTGCATCAGCGACTGCGACAGAAAGTTGCGCCAGAGAAAACATGGGAATGTCTGGTGTGTCATCGCCAACACAGGCAATACCGTCATCCTGAATGCTCAATTGTTGCTTTAACTGTTGCAGAACTGCCAGTTTATCCTTGACACCTTGATGGACATGGTTGATACCGAGCTCCTTCATGCGGGCGTTCACCGATGGTGAATTTCGACCAGAGATAATCGCGATCTCGATACCTGCCTTGCGAAGTTGAACCAATCCTGCGCCATCACGTACATGAAACACTTTCAATGCTTCACCATCTGCACCGAAGTACAGTCGACCATCGGTGAGTACGCCATCAACGTCGAGTACGAGAAGTTGAATGGCGGAAGCGCGTTGTTGAATACTTATCTGACTTGTCATCTGCGCGTTCTTTAATACTGTGGAAATCGTCACATCACACCCGCTCTAAACAGGTCGTGAACATTCAGCGCACCCACCACAACACGATGCTCATTCACTACGGGTAGTGCAGTGATCTTGTAGCTTTCCATCAAATGAACCGCGGCAGCGGCCAGCATGTTGGGTGTCGCGACTCGTGGGTTGGCTGTCATCACTTCGCCCATCAAGGTTGCGCTCAGATCGATTTGTTTGTCGAGCGTGCGGCGCAAGTCACCATCAGTAAATACGCCGAGCAGGTGATTGCGATCATCGACTACGGCGGTCATGCCTAAGCGCTTGCGTGTCATTTCCTTCAGCCCTTCTTTCAAGGACGTGTCAGCGGTAACCAACGGCAGGGCGTCACCGGTATGCATCACATCTTCTACATACAACAAAAGGCGACGGCC
>DATAHE010000195.1:0-6413 GCA_036263355.1 Steroidobacteraceae bacterium
TCGTACGTGGGCGAGGCATCTTGTGGAACAGATTGTTTATCCATGCTGGATATCACTCCGATCATCGCATCGCAATGGCAATTAACTGCCTTGACGACGCTTGTTATTTAACTTGCTTGTCGAGTATTGATTCAACCCAAGTGTACAGCTGACATCCTTGACAGCTCAGCATAAACCGAACTTATACAACGTTGTAACGAAGCACAACGTTACATCACAGTCAGATGCATGAAGCCCGTGGCAAAGCGACCGCTTTCAGGCACGTAACACATCAAGCGTTGCCCTGCTTTCAATTTACCTGACCGCACCAGTTCATCCAGTATGATGTACATCGATGCAGAACCGGAGTTGCCCTTGTAAGGCAAATTGGTAAACCAGCGATCCTGTGGTACATCGACATTGGCCTTGACCATATGTGCATACACTTTGTCGCGGAAAAACTTTGATGAGTAATGCGGCAGGAAGTAATCAATTTGATCTGCACGCAAGCCGCGTTTGGCAACAATAGTCTCAAGCGGCTTCTGCACGGTGTAGTACATCACGTGCTCATTCAGTAACTTCACATCCTGTCGCACTGACATGATGGTATGACGTTCGCGTTCCGCCGGTGTAAAGCGCGCCCAGCCCGTCACCTTGCCATCAGTATCTTTTACAGCGCCCGCGTACATACAGGTTTCCATCGTGCCCGCGTAGGAGAACATGTCGATCCAGTCAATGCGCAAATTCAAACGGCCTTCTCGCTGCTCTGGTTCGAGCAACATGGCGCCAGCACCATCAGACAACATCCATCGCAGAAAGTCGCGATCAAACGCCAGCTCGGGTTTGATTTCTAGTTCGCTGATATCGGATTCGGTACACAGGTTCTGCGCGCTCATCATGGCAGATGAAAGTTCAGAACCTGTGGCCACTGCATTTTTGTATTGACCCGATGCCACAGCAAGATATGCATACTTCGCTGCCGCGAGACCACTGAGACATACACCTGTTGTGGCCACCGCTTCGAGCGGTGGCGTCCCCAGTTCACCATGCACCATGGAGGCGTGACTGGGCATCAATTGATCGGCGATAGATGTGCCGCATGAAAGACATTGCAGCTGTTGTAAATCAAATCCTGATTCGCTTAACGCACGCACCGCCGTCGCAGTCAGACTGGCATTGTTATGAGTTGGCTTAAGTGTTTCTGGATTAATCGCATAGTGACGAGTCTGTATGCCATTGCTCCGCAGCACCGTTGGACGCGCGCGTGAAGGCTTGTCGCCCAGCTGCCCAAGAACACGCTCCATCTGATCATTGGTGACCGGCGCATTGGGAAGAAACGACGCTGTCGCCGTAATGTAAACCGCCTGACTCATGCCTTGAATTCCACCTGACGAATAATCTTTTCCATCGATTCTCCTGAGGGAGCAGCGAAATATTCACGTTGACGCGCAATGCGTTTACGAGTCAACGGAGTAAGCAAGGTTTTCAGCACAAACACCACCGGCACAATCGTCAACAACATCGCCACCAGAAACACAACATACAAACCAAGCACAACACGGCGCAGCGCAGCGCCTGGTTTACCACAGGCACGCAGCAATTTTCCCCACATGCGGAAACTGCGACGCACGATCATTTCGGAACTGATCAGGCCAGGATGAACCGTTACTGCACCCAAACCGGATAACATCGGTTTTGCATCTGCAGCGTCGCGTTCGTCCAGCTGTAGTGCAATCGCTGTACCGAATCGTGAAGCTGCACGAATATCACTTTCCCATACACCTGCACGTGGCAACAATCCACCGAGATAGGGGCCACGACTACCGCTAAGCAGCCACCAAGGTGTGGTAATAACGCTGATAGCACCATGAGTGCGCTCTGCCAACGCAACATTATCAATCAAGCGAGCGCCAACATTATTCAGCAATTCCTTCATTCGTTCCTGCGCCATCAGCCACATATTGCGACAGCCAATCACTGTGATCACTGGCTTGCCATTCAACAATCGCTTCGCTTGCTCGCTTTGCAAAAACGCGGTAGTGGGCAGTGATGGCGATATGAACCACACCTGATAGGCAATGATGACAAGATCAAACTCTGCATCTTCTGCAATTTCCAGCGGCTGAACCGGAGCTGGATCGGCGTAAATACATTCAGGAAAGGTGTCGAAGAAACGCCAGAAGCCCCACGGGAATGGATACGGCGTCGCGGGTTTGATTTGCGCCAGCGTCAACTCAACGTCCTTCGAGGCACTCAACGGCTGGGCAATGGATTCAACGATATCGCGCAGCTGACCGGACTGCGAATACCAGATAACCAGCACACGCTTCATGACATCGACCCGGATTGCGCTGCAGCCAGTTGCAGATTGCCATCCACCAGCAATTGTCGGGGTTGGTCCATTTGCTGGTCGCGCCAACATTTAAACCGCAGCGAACCTTGAGCAGGCTCGGAAAATTCCACCACAAAGCGCTGCTGTGGCAACAGCATTTGCAGGAACTTCAGTTTGCGCACCCCGGAAACCCGCGCCAATGGAAGCTGACGCTTCACTTCATCCAGGATAAAACTCAGAAATACCACGCCGGGCACGACCGCCATGCCGGGAAAGTGACCGGGTAGTGACGGATGCGCCGAATCCACGGACAATAGCGGGCTTGGGATCGAGGACATCGAGCTGCTTGTAGGTCTAGTTGTTTGAGGGCCGCAAGTATAGGTGTTCGTCCCCGGACAATCCATTTTTTACTAGGGTCGACGCGCAATTCATGCTGGAAAAACATCAGATTGAAGGACTATTGCCGCACCAGGGCTCCATGTTTCTGCTGGAGCGAGTGGCCAGTTATGACAGGGACAAAATCACCTGTATGACACGCAGCCATATCAGTCCGACAAATCCGCTGCGACACGACGACTGTCTGCCTGCACACACCGCCATCGAGTATGCCGCGCAGGCCGCCGGCATTCATGGTGGACTTCTGAATCGCGACCTGTTTCCGGATGCACCGGCACAAATGGGTTATCTCGCGGTCATCAGCAATTCAGAGTGGCATGTGCAGCGACTGGACGATTTGTCAGACGAATTGATCATCCATGCTCTGCGCACTGCCGTAACGCCCGGTGGTCGGGCCTATCGCGTGCGCATCGAACACGCAGGGCAAGTAATCATGACGGGCGATCTGGTGATTGCACTGGAGACGACAGGAAAGGATGTGGTGTGAACGTTATTGGTCACAACGTGAGCGAGCGAACACGCTTCGCCGAATCAGACAAACCCGCCTGATCAGAACTTGAACTACACCGCCACGCCTTGCGACTTCAGATAGTCATCGTAACTGCCCTTGAAGTCGATCAGCGAGCCATCTGGTTTTAATTCGATAATCCGAGTAGCAAGCGCGCTCACAAACTCACGATCATGTGAAACAAAAATCAACGTGCCTGGATATTTTTCCAAGCCAATCTGCAGTGATTCAATGGTTTCCATATCCATGTGATTGGTAGGTTCGTCCATGATCAGCACATTATTCTTGGTCAGCATCAACTTGCCATACAGCATGCGGCCTTTCTCACCACCAGAGAGAACCTTGACTGACTTCTTGCCGTCATCACCGGTAAACAACAAACGCCCTAGTGTTGCGCGAACGATCTGATCATCATCAGTGGGCCCTTTCCAGTCGCCCATCCAGGTCATCAAGTCCACATCTTTTGCAAAATCCGACTGAGGATCCTGAGGCATATAACCAATTGCTGAATTTTCAGCCCAGGTAATTTTGCCTTTAGTTGGTGACAACTCACCCATCAGGCAACGGACCAAGGTAGTTTTACCCACGCCATTGGCACCGATAATCGCCAACCGCTCGCCAACTTCCACATTGAAAGAAATATTTTTCAGTACTGCGGCTGATGAATCAGGATAGGTGAAGCTGACACCTTCAACTTCAACGGGATTGCGATGCAGTTTCTTTTCCTGCTCGAAACGAATGAAGGGATTTTGGCGCGATGATGGCTTCATCTCCTCCACTTTGATTTTCTCGATCTGCTTCGCGCGCGAAGTCGCCTGACGTGCCTTGGACTTGTTTGCAGAGAAACGGCGGACGAATTCCTGCAACTCCAGAATGCGATCCTTCGCTTTGGCATTAGCTGCAGACTGCAACGCGCGCGCCTGTGTTGATGCCAGCATGAAATCGTCATAGTTGCCGGGATAAATTTTCAGCTGACCATAGTCGAGGTCAGCCATGTGCGTGCACACCTGATTCAGGAAGTGGCGGTCATGGCTGATGATGATCATGGTGGCGTTATAACCATTGAGCACGTCTTCCAGCCAGCGAATGGTGTTGATGTCCAGGTTATTGGTGGGTTCGTCCAGAAGCAACACATCGGGATTGGAGAACAATGCCTGCGCCAGCAACACACGCAGTTTCCAGCCCGGCGCCACCTCGCGCATCAAACCTTGATGCAAAGATTCATCAATGCCAGCGGAGATCAACAAACTGGCGGCGCGTGCTTCCGCATCGTAGCCACCGTATTCTGCGAACTTGGCTTCCAGCTCTGCTGCACGCATGTAGTCGTCATCACTGGCGTCAGCGTTGGCATAAATCGCATCACGTTGCGTCATGGCCTGCCACATTTCCTGGTGGCCCTGCATCACTACATCCAGCACACGCTGATCTTCGTATGCAAACTGGTTCTGGCTCAACTTGCCCATGCGTAGCCCGGGCAGCAACATGACCTCGCCTGCACTGGCTTCCAGTTCGCCACCTAGCACTTTCATTAATGTGGATTTACCGCAACCGTTGGCACCGATTAACCCATAGCGATTACCATCGGCAAACTTGACGGTAACGCCTTCAAACAGGGGCTTGGCAGAAAACTGGACAGCAATATTGGCAGTGGAAAGCATGGCGAATCAGATTGGCGAATAGCAGGATTGGGGAGCCCGTTATTGTAACGAGTTAGCATGCTGATTGTCGTTATTTGTACATTCGTGTAATGGAAAAAATGATCCCACAAAGGACGCCCGGCTTTGCATAAAGCATCAAAGCTCGCTATGTTTCCGGTCCTGCACCGCACTCATCACTGCACAGCCTGAACAACGTTGAGAGATATTTGATGACCACTCGCGTATCTGTTTTGTTGGTTGCTACATGCCTTGCACTCGTGGCGCACGCCGATTCGATCTCCATCAAACCTGTAACGGAATTACCAGAAATCACCGGGCTGGCCGATCCACTCACATTTGCCGATGGCAGCAAAGTTCAAAACAAACAGGACTGGGAACGTCGTCGAGTCGAGTTAAAAAAACTCTTTCAGGATTACGAATACGGATCACTGCCGCCAAAGCCAGAACGCTTATCGGTTCTGCGTGGAGACATTATCGTCAATAAACCGTTCGGCATTACTTCGCAGGAATTCGTCATCAACATGGGGCAAGGATACGGTCATCTCGATATCCATTTTGTGCTGAACATCCCACTGAATGCCAAGGGCAAAGTACCTGTGGTGATTCAAGACGGGAATGGTGGCCTGTCACCGCTGCCGCCCTGGCCTGGCTTTCCACCACCACCCGTGCAAACCGGCCCGGATGTGTTCACCCAACATGGATACGCAACTGCATCGTTCCGTTTCACGCAACTCGCTGCTGACAACAAAGACACGGCACGCAAGAGCGGCATCTATCAATTGTTCGATGACAAGATGGATACCGGCGCGTTAATGGCTTGGGCGTGGGGCATGCATCGCATCATTGATGTACTTGCAACACTGCCGCGTATCGACATGAACAAGATTGTTGTGACGGGTCATTCGCGCTATGGAAAAGCCGCATTGATTGCCGGTGCGTTCGATGAACGTATTGCGTTGACAGTACCCAGTCATTCCGGTGCGGCAGGTGCGGCCCCTTATCGGTTCATCTTTGGCAAGAACGAACAACTGCAAAATATTGCTGGTTACGCACCGCAATGGTTTCGCCCCGACTTCAATCAGTTTGTTGGCCATGTCAACCAGCTTCCTGTTGAACAACATCTGTTGAAAGCGTTGGTAGCACCACGTGCGCTAATGACTACCGAAGGCACACTGGATGAATGGACCAATCCACAAGGATCGCAGCTGACTTATCTCGCCGCGAAAAAGGTCTATGAGTTTCTCGGTGTGCCGGACAAGATCAGCACCAAGTATCGGCAGGTGGGACATTTTCCGAGCAATGAAGACTTGCTGGAATATGCCGATCATATTTTCTTTGGCAAAAAGCTTTCAGATGAGTTTGGCAAGCTGGCATATGAAGTGGATGCTTTACCAGCCAACTAGACATATACGCCGGGAATGGCACGAGCGCGTGAAGTAAATCCATATCATCAATAGCGCACTTTACAGAAGCACTCTGGAGAACCATCGAATAACGCACAGATCGTAGTAGTACCAATCACTTGCGCCCATTCCTGACT